>CAYVUF010000242.1:0-3890 GCA_964454605.1 uncultured Bacteroides sp. | reverse complement strand
GTTGCATTGATGCCATACGTTCAGGATTAATCAACGGACCAATTATCCGATAGGGTAGTTGGTCTTTTTTTGTGCATCTAGTGGCAAATGTTTTTATAAAAAGCGAAAATTTCCATCAATGTTCCAAGTTTTGCTTAAAAAACACCACATATGTCAAATTATAGAAAAAAACAACTATATATAGGTCTAGAACTTCATACCAAAAAATGCTATACTTATGGTGTTATAGAGTCATAAAACTGGGACAATGTGTGTCGAAACAAAACATACTGACAAGAGGTTATGATGAAGAATAGTGTAAAATTAAAAGGAAGATTGAAATCTTATATGCAGTCTTCTTTCTATTTAGGATTATTGTTAATAGCCATAGATATTTTTATCTATTTTATTGATTATCGGGCAGGTCTTATTTTAACCTGTTTTATTATTTTTTATATGGCAATTATTCTTTCCATGATGTTTTATAATAAGCCGATTATCATGAATGAGCTAATCAGTTTTGCAACACAGTATGGACAGATTCAGAGGCGTTTGCTGCGTGATTTGGACATGCCCCATGCTCTGTTAGACGACAGCGGGAAGATTATCTGGACCAATATTGCATTTGAGAAGGCGGTTCATAAAGAAAAAGGATATCGGAAATCCATTACTTCTATTTTTCCATCAATTACGAAAGACAGACTTCCGGGAACCGTTGAGGAAGATGAAGTTGAGTTAAATGTAGATTACGAGTCCTGTAATTATGTTGCGAAAATGAAGAAGATTTCACTGAAAGAAATGGCTGAAAACAGTGACATCATTTCGGCAAAAGATTATGATGGTTATTTGATTGCGTTATATTTATTTGATGAAACCGCACTGAAAATAGCATTACGGGAAGTGGACGACCAGAGTCTGGCAGTTGGACTGATTTATCTGGATAATTACGAAGAAGCACTGGAAAGTGTTGAAGAAGTCAGACGTTCTCTTTTGATTGCATTGATTGACCGAAAAGTAAATAAATATATCAATGCTTTAGATGGCATCTGTAAAAAATTGGAAAAAGATAAATATCTTGTTATTATGCGAAAAAAAGCGGTTACTTCTTTACAGGAAGAGCGCTTCGAACTGTTGGATGATGTGAAAACGGTCAATATTGGTAATGAAATGGCAGTTACCATTAGTATTGGTGTCGGCTTAAATGGTTTGACCTATGCACAGAACTATGAATTTGCAAGAAATGCGATTGACCTTGCACTGGGACGTGGTGGTGACCAGGCGGTAGTGAAGATGCCGGAAAACGTGATTTTCTATGGAGGAAAGAGTCAGCAGGTTGAGAAGAATACTCGTGTGAAAGCAAGGGTAAAAGCACATGCGCTACGGGAAATTATATCTGTTAAGGATGAAGTGTATGTTATGGGACATCGTCTGGGCGATGTAGACAGCTTCGGCGCAGCAGTTGGTATATACAGGATTGCACAGGTACTGGAGAAGAAGGCACATATTGTACTGGATGATATTACCACTTCTATGCAGCCTATGGTAGAAATGTTCCGCAATAATGATGATTATGAGCCGGATTTTATTGTCAGCGGCGCGCAGGCACTGGAAATGGTTGGAAACAATGCTGTTTTGGTCATTGTGGATGTCAATAAACCAAGTATTACGGAATGTCCGGAACTTCTGAAACGATGTAAATCAATTGTAGTATTAGACCATCACAGACAGGGTTCTGAGGTAATTGAGAATGCAACACTGTCTTATATAGAAGCATATGCTTCTTCTACCTGTGAAATGGTATCTGAGATTTTGCAGTATATCAGTGATGGCTTGAAGATACGTTCCGAGGAAGCGGATTGTCTGTATTCTGGTATTATGATTGATACCAATAATTTTATGACGAAAACAGGTGTCAGAACCTTTGAAGCAGCGGCTTTCCTGCGCAGAAATGGTGCAGATGTAACAAGAGTACGCAAGCTGTTTCGTGATGATGCAACGGAGTATAAGACAAAAGCAGATGCGGTCAGTCAGGCAGAAATATATCGGCAGGCATATGCCATTTCTGTCTGCAACGGTGAAAATGTACAGAGTCCTACCATTGTAGGTGCACAGGCTGCCAATGAGTTGCTGAATATTAAAGGCATTAAGGCAAGTTTTATTCTGACGGAGTACAATGGACTGCTTTATGTTTCAGCACGTTCTATAGATGAAGTCAATGTGCAGGTTATTATGGAAAGAATGGGCGGTGGTGGACATTTAAATGTGGCCGGTTGCCAGTTAAGTGATACAACGATAGAAGACTGTATTGCACTGATTAAGAATACCCTTGATATGATGATAGAAGAGGGCGAGTTAGATTAGTCTTTATCGGAAGAAAAGAAAGGTGTGTTGATTGAAATGAAGGTTATTTTATTACAGGATGTAAAAGCGCTTGGAAAAAAAGGTGAAATTGTAAATGTTAGTGACGGTTATGCCAGAAACTTTGTTTTACCCAAAGGTCTTGGTGTGGAAGCAAATGCCAAAAATCTGAATGACTTAAAGCTGCAGAATGCCAATGCAGATAAAATTGCGAAAGAACAGCTTGAAGCAGCACAGGAGTTAGCAAAACTGCTGGAAACCAAAGAGGTAATTGTAAAAATGAAATCCGGTGAAGGCGGTAAAACCTTTGGTTCTATTTCTTCCAAAGAAATTGCTCATGCAGCAAAGGAACAGTGTGGACTGGAATTGGATAAAAAGAAATTCCAGCTGCCGGAAGCCATTAAATCATTGGGCGTATATGAAGTCAGCGTAAAACTTCATACGAAAGTGACTGGAAAACTGAAAGTAAAAGTTGTTGAAGAATAACAAAAAAGGATGGGAAACGAAAATGCCACAGCCAATGGAAGAGGCATTGTTAAAAAGAATATTGCCCCACAGTATTGAAGCAGAACAATCTGTTGTGGGTTCCATGATAATGGACAGGGAAGCCATCGTGGTTGCTTCGGAAATTATCAGTGGGGATGATTTTTATAGTAAGCAGTATGGTGTCTTGTTTGAAACCATGGTAGAACTGAATGAAGAAGGAAAACCAGTTGACCTTGTTACACTGCAGGACAGGCTGAAAGAAAAAGATGTACCGCCAGAAATAAGCAGTCTGGAATTTGTAAGAGATTTGATTACAGCAGTTCCGACTTCTGCCAATATAAAGTATTATGCGAATATTGTGGCAGAGAAATCTACTCTTCGTAAATTGATAAAACTGAACGAAGAGATTGCAAATACCTGTTATGTCGGAAAAGAAAATCTGGAAGTGATTCTGGAGGATACCGAAAAGAGAGTGTTTGATTTGGTACAGCGAAGAAATACAGGTGAATTTGTACCAATCCGACAGGTGGTTATGAATGCCATGGATAACATTGAGAAAGCAGCCCGTAATAAGGGAAGTGTTACTGGTGTTGCCACAGGTTTTATTGATTTGGATTACAGAACTGCCGGTATGCAGCCTTCTGACCTTATTCTGGTGGCTGCAAGACCTTCTATGGGAAAAACTGCCTTCGTGTTAAATGTTGCCCAATACGTGGCTTTCAGACAGAATAAGACGGTTGCCATATTCAGTCTGGAAATGTCCAAGGAACAGTTGGTGAATCGTCTGTTTGCGATGGAATCCAAGGTGGATTCACAGCACCTTAGAACTGGTAATCTTTCTGACGAAGAGTGGGAGAAGTTAATCGAAAGTGCAGGTGCCATTGGAAAGTCAAATCTGATTATTGATGATACGCCTGGTATCAGCATTTCGGAACTGCGTTCGAAGTGCCGTAAGTACAAACTGGAGCACAATTTGGAAATGATTATTATCGACTACTTACAGTTGATGACAGGAAGCGGCAAGACGGATTCCAGACAGCAGGAAATTTCCGATATTTCCCGTTCTC
>CAYVUF010000241.1:0-3929 GCA_964454605.1 uncultured Bacteroides sp. | reverse complement strand
GGGTTATTATGGCAAGAAAGGCAAGAATCAATCGGAAAACAAGAGAAACAGACATTGAAATGGAGCTTCTGTTAGATGGAACTGGGAAGAGCAGTATCGAAACAGGCATCGGTTTCTTTGACCATATGTTAGAAGGTTTTTCAAAACATGGATTTTTTGATTTGACTTTATCAGTCAATGGGGATTTGGAAGTAGATGGACATCATACCGTAGAGGATACAGGAATTGTACTGGGCACTGCCATTAAAGAGGCGGTAGGCGACAAGGCAGGCATCAAGCGTTATGGTTCTTTTATCCTGCCAATGGATGATGCGCTCTGCCTCTGTGCAGTGGATTTGTGTACAAGACCTTATCTGGGGTTTGAATGTGATTTCCCAGTGGAAAGAGTCGGAGAACTGGATACGGAATTAGTAAAGGAATTTTTCTATGCAGTGTCTTACAGTGCAGGCATGAATATTCATATTAAGATGCTTTCCGGTCAAAATGCGCATCACATGATTGAAGCGATGTTCAAGGCATTTGCCAAAGCACTGGATGAAGCAGTTTCCAAAGATGAACGAATCAAAGATGTGTTAAGTACCAAAGGAAGTTTATAACAGATTTAGAAAATGCGCAGGAATGAGGTTTAATATGTACAAACGATTGATACCATGTATTTTCTTATACAAAGGAAATGCAGTAAAAGATTTCCATGATAAGACAATTTTAGATACAAATCCAGTATCGTTAGCCAAATTTTATTGTGATAATAACGCAGATGAACTGATTGTTTATGATTTGTCTGAGGGTGATACGGAACATGAAGAATCACTGGACATTATCAAAACAATCTGTACCGAATTAGAAATACCAGTCATTGGTGCAGGCAATGTGGAGCGGATGGAAGATATTAAGAAGCTGCTTTATGCAGGCTGTAAGAAAGCGGCTCTTAATTATTCCAAAGAGAGCAATATTTCGATAACAGCGGAGGTGTCTAAGAAGTTTGGAAAAGACAAAATTACTGCCTGTATCACAGACCCCTGCGAAATCATTGACAATGAAGCATTGATTGAGGCTTATGTGGAAGAATTGATTCTGGTAAAAGAAAAAGGAATTAAGGAAGCCATTACCATATCCAGATTTCCGCTGATTGTTTCAGTGCCGGAGGTTTCATTAGATAAGATTCTGGAACTGCTTTCCAGAGATAATATCAGTGGTATTTCAGGTTATGCCATTAACGAAAACGCAAAAGAACTGTTGGCAGTTAAGTCCTTATGCCAGGCAAATGGCATTGAAGTAAATACCTTTGAGGCAAAAATTGCATGGAATGAGTTTAAATTAAATTCCGATGGTCATGTTACTGTTGTGGTACAGGATTATAAGACGAATGAAGTGCTGATGGTAGCTTATATGAATGAAGAAGCCTATAATATGACGATTAAAACAGGTAAAATGACTTATTACAGCAGAAGTCGTGATGAACTCTGGATAAAAGGAGATACCAGCGGTCATTACCAGTATGTAAAATCATTAACCGCAGATTGTGATAAAGATACGATTTTAGCAAAGGTTTCCCAGATTGGCGCGGCCTGTCATACCGGTTCCCATTCCTGTTTCTTTCAGGAAATTATGGCAAAGGAATATGAAGAATCCAATCCAATTAAAGTGTTTGAACAGGTTTATGATGTCATTCAGGATAGAAAAGTTCATCCCAAGGAAGGTTCTTATACGAACTATCTGTTTGATAAGGGATTAGATAAAATTCTGAAAAAACTTGGGGAAGAAGCAACCGAGATTGTGATTGCGGCGAAAAATCCGAATCCAAATGAAGTAAAGTATGAAATTTCTGACTTTTTGTATCATACGATGGTATTGATGGCGGAAAAGAATATTACATGGGAAGAAATTACTGCGGAACTTGCAAGAAGATAATTTTTATCGGCTAAAGTAATCTTTTCTTATCACGAAAAGAACGTGTCAGACTGGCATGTTCTTTTTTGAGTCAATTTTTCATACAATTAAGTAAAGAACCAGAAAATGTGGATTAAGATGAATCATCAGATGTCAAACAACAGGATTCCCATCGAAAAGAAGATGGAACTGGCACAGTATATTCGTAACGAAAATATGGGCAACCGTATGCAAATCAGGCAACGTGAGAAAATTATTTATGGGACAGAACGGGAAATGCCTTTTGGCGAGAATGCAGAAACGATGGAAAATGGGAGAACGCCTCAGTCTGACGGTTCTTTCAAATTTCGTATGGCGGCGGCTGTTATGCTGTTTGCAGCATTTTTATTATGCGATGCCAGTGATTATAAAATTTTTGGATGCTCCATGAATGATTTATGTGAAATGATTTCAGAAGATTATTTTCAGGTTTATGATAATACAAACAGAGAAAATGTTACAACACAGCTAACGGAATTGCTTCGGCTTGATTTTGAAAAATAAATTCGATATACTATCTTAAGTAACGTTAATGAGAAATATGATATAATACATGAACTATAATAAAAAAGGAAAAGACTGGCAAATGACGAGAAAACTGGCATTATCAGATGAGATTTTGATGCAGGTGGAGAAACCTGCCCGTTATATTGGAAATGAAGTAAATTCAGTAATCAAAGAAAAAGATAAGGTGGAGATACGTTTTGCAATGTGTTTCCCGGATGTTTATGAAATTGGTATGTCACATCTTGGAATACAGATTCTATACAGTATGTTCAATGCATGGGAAGATGTATGGTGTGAACGTGTTTATTCCCCCTGGGTGGATTTGGACAAAGTAATGCGTGAAAAAAATATTCCATTATTTGGTCTGGAATCACAAGAACCTGTGAAAGAGATGGATTTTCTGGGTATCACTCTCCAATATGAAATGTGCTATACCAACATTTTACAGATTCTGGATTTGGCACAGATTCCGCTTCTGGCAAAAGAAAGGGGCGAGGATGCACCGATTGTCATTGGCGGCGGTCCTTGCAGTTACAATCCGGAACCAATTGCACCTTTCTTTGATTTGTTTTATATCGGAGAAGGAGAAACACAGTACCGTAAGCTGCTAGATGTATATAAAGAAAATAAAAAATCCGGTGGAAGTCGTCTGGAATTTTTGCAAAAAGCATCTCAGATTCCGGGCATTTATGTACCTGGATTTTATGAAGAAGAATACAAAGCGGATGGAACAATTCGGGGCAGAAAAAAATTGTATGACAAAGCACCGGATACCATTCTGAAAGAAATTGCGATGGATGTAAGCAATACGCATTATCCGATGAAACCAGTTGTACCATTCATTAAAGTGACACAGGACAGAGTGGTTCTGGAAATTCAGCGTGGCTGCATCCGGGGTTGCCGTTTCTGCCAGGCAGGCCAGCTTTATCGTCCGGTCAGAGAACGGGATATGGAGGCACTTAAGCAATATGCGGTGGAAATGCTGAAGAATACAGGACATGAGGAAATTTCCTTAAGCTCCTTAAGTTCCAGTGATTATTCAAAATTAAATGAGCTGCTGGACTTTTTAATTCAGGACTGCAATCAGAAACATATCAATATTTCGTTACCTTCCCTGCGGATTGATGCCTTTTCTTTAGACGTTATGAGCAAGGTGCAGGACGTCAAGAAAAGCAGTCTGACTTTTGCACCGGAAGCAGGAAGCCAGAGATTGCGTGATGTTATCAATAAGGGGTTGACCGAAGAAGTCATTCTGAAAGGTGCTGCACTGGCTTTTGAAGGCGGCTGGACAAGAGTAAAATTGTATTTTATGTTAGGACTTCCAACAGAAACCGAGGAAGATATTCAGGGTATTGGTGATTTATCCAATAAGATTGCTGCTACTTTTTTTGAAACAGTTCCCAAGGACAAGCGTGTTAATGGTAAGGTACAAATTGTTACCAGTACGTCCTTCTTTATTCCGAAGCCATTTACTCCATTCCAGTGGGCAAGAA
>CAYVUF010000240.1:0-3941 GCA_964454605.1 uncultured Bacteroides sp. | reverse complement strand
ATCATGACCCACCCCCAGAACCGGGTGTGAACTGGCGTTCCACCGGACAGTTGTTATATTCCAACTGGTTAAATTACTATGTTTACCAGACTACTCCATATGATATACATACGATTAAATAAACTTATCTGCTGTCGCAGCATATAATATTTTTGATATGAGTAATGCCGAATATTTTATAAATATTCGGCATTAAAATCGTTTTCTGACAAAATACGTATTCCAAGTTCTTTTGCTTTCTTATTTTTCGAAGAATTAGAAGTCACATCATTGTTAATCAGGCAGGTTGTTTTAGAGGTTACACTTCCAGTTACTTTTCCGCCCTTTCCTTCGATAATCTCCTTTAATTCATTCCGGTTGCTGTAATTTTCTAACGTTCCGGTAATAACAAAACTCATACCCGTCAGAGTCTGTGCTGCTTCATCCACTACTTCTGTCATTATGGTAATTTCCTGCAGTAGATTCTGCAACTGCATTCTGTTTTTCTCCTGTTTAAAATAATCACAAAATGCCCCTGCAATGACCTCACCAATCCCCTCTATTTCACTTAATTCTTCTGCTTCTGCCTTCTGCATGGCATCAAAATCATAATGAAAATGTCTGCATAGCATCTTTGCATTGGCAAGACCGATGTTGGCTATCCCCAATCCATAAATCACACGCGGTAAAGTCGTTTCTCTGGCCGCTTCTATGCTGCCAGACAATTTCTTGTAAGATTTCTCGCCAAAACCTTCCATCTGTGTAATTTCTTCTTCATACCTGCTCAGTTTGAAAATATCAGCATATTCATGAATAAATCCTTTTCCTATAAATTTCTCCAAGGTTGCTTCGGACAAGCCATCAATATTCATGGCATCCCGACTAACGAATAAAGTAAAAGATTTAATCTTTTTTGCATCACAAAATGGATTCACACAATAAAGTGACTGCACTTCATTTACTCGTTTTATCTCAGTTGGCTGTCCGCATACCGGACATACCTCTGGAATTGCAATGTTATTACTTCCAGTCAGATTGTCTGCAATCTGTGGAATAATCATATTGGCTTTATAAACCGTAATCCGGTCACCTATTCCAAGCCGCAGACTTCTCATAATACTGATATTATGCACCGAAGCCCGACTTACTGTAGTTCCTTCCAACTCCACCGGCTCAAAAATTGCCACCGGGTTAATCAGACCGGTACGACTAGGACTCCACTCAATCTCTTTTAATACCGTTTCACGAAGTTCATCTGCCCATTTAAAAGCAATAGAATCACGTGGAAATTTCGCTGTCATACCCAACGACTGACCATAGGCGATATCCTCCAGTGTGAGCACAAGACCATCTGACGGAACATCATAATGCTCTATCTTTTTCTCAAAGGAAAGAATTGCATCCAGAATTGTATCTGGTGTTACCTTTTGGTATTCTACCGTATCAAATCCCTGTTCCTGTAAGAAAAGGAACTGCTTTTCTCTGGAATTTTCAAACTCTACCCCCTCTGCTTTCACCAGACTGAAAGCATAGAACATTACATTTCGTTTCGCAGTTATCTCATTGTTCAGCTGACGTACAGAGCCGCTGCATAAATTGCGCGGATTCTTATACTTTGCATCCACTTCTTCAATTCTGCTGTTAATCTTTTCAAAATCAGAATAGGTAATAACCGCCTCACCTCTTAAAATAAGTTCTCCCTGAAAAGGAATCGACAAAGGAACATTCTGGAAAACCCTTGCGTTATTGGTAACAACCTCTCCAACTTCACCATTTCCTCTTGTAACAGCCTTTGCAAGTTTTCCTGCAAAAAAAGTCAGAACAATGGTTAATCCATCCAGTTTCCAAGAAAGAAGCGCTTCTTTTCCATTTAACCAATCGCGTAACTCTTCCCTGTTTTTCGTCTTTCCCAGAGAAAGCATCGGCTTTTCATGCCTTTCCTTTGGCAATTCTTCCACTGCTTCATACCCAACATGTATGGTTGGACTATTCGCCAAAATAACACCGGTTTTCTCTTCCAGTGTTGTTAATTCATCATATAATCTGTCGTATTCCAGATTGCTCATTATTTCTGTATCTTGTGCATAATATGCTTTTGCAGCACAATTTAATGTAGCAACAAGTTCTTTCATTCGATTCATCTTATTATTCTGCATCTTTACACTCCACCATCTTTTCTTCCAAATAACTGTTATCCCTGACTTTCCCTCGAAACACAAGATATAGATTCTGTTCTTTTAGCGTTTTTGGGCGCACATCTGATAAAGGCATTGCTGCTCTTCTTTCGTCAATTCTCTATATTCTCCTGGTTTCAAATTTGCAAGTTTAATGTTCATAACACGTGTTCTTTTTAATTCCTTCACTTCATAACCCACAGTCTGACACATTCTGCGTATTTGTCTATTGACTCCTTGAGTCAGAGTCATTTGCATGGTCTTGTTTCCTGTCTGCACAATCTCACAGGGTCTAGTTGTAATCTCCAGTTCTTCCAAATAAACGCCTGCCCGCAGTGTATCAATGGCTTCTCTGGTAAGCTCCTTGTTTACCTTAACTTGATATTCTTTCTCGTGTCCATTTGCTCCCCGCATCATGGCATCAATCAAATCTCCATCGTTTGTCATAAGCAGTAGCCCTTCGGAATCCTTATCCAGTCTGCCTGCATAAGTAACTCGGACCGGATAATTCAGATTATCAAGTACTTTTACTTTTGCATGCTTATCCTTTTCCGTACATACGACACCTACCGGTTTGTAATAAGCAAGAATGATCTTCCGATCCGTACTTTGTACAATCTTTCCCCGAAGGGTTACTTCGTCCTGGGGCAAAACTTTACTTCCCGTCTGTGCCTTCTGTCCATTGATACAGACAAGTCCCTGTTCTATCAGCTTATCCGCCTCTCTTCTGGAACAGATACCACACTGTGCAAGATACTTATTTAATCGAATTTCCTGTTCTTCCTTCATCCCTTTTTACAACTCCATGTTCCATAAAAAACTCTTTCCACGCAGCATAATTGTCTGCATACAGATGAACTCCATCAAAAGTTAAATCGGCTTTTAAAAAGCCATCATTATCTACAAATAACGAATTGCTATCCAGATAAAAAATGTCTGTTCCATTGGCTAATGTTGCCGCTGCCACATTTTTATCATTGATATTCACGTTATTGAACTCTGTTTCCATATTATTTTTGGCTGCACTTACATGCAGATTCGCCAGAATAAAAATAACTGCCTGCGGCTGCAATTCTCTGATTTTCTCAACCACTGTCTTATACTGTTCCAGATACTTTTCGGTATTACCATAACCCAATTCATTCATACCAAGCATAATGTATATTTTGCCATACACTTTCTGCTGCATGGCCTCTGCAAGATTTACTTTCTGTCCACTCTTCTGATAGACAACTCCCTTATCTCCAAACAGCTTATAAATCGTCATGCCGCTTTCACAATAGAAATCGGCTTCCAATCCTGCATAATCAGAAATTCCAAGGGTTCTGGAATCTCCCAGAAATGCTGCATCCTGAAAATATGCATCCGTTACCCTGCTGTATTCATACTCTGTGGTATATGCAATTTTTCCTGCATCCGAATAATAGATAGAATCCGTTTCTATGGGGTCATAGGTTTCAAAACGTGTTTCTCCCGGAACAAAGGTATCTTCCTCCTGCCCCTTTGCATTCTCCTCTATCCCTTCACTCTCTGGTATTTCTCCGACTTCTTCCTCTTCCAATACATCCTCAGGAAGTTCTTCCATTTCAGAGTTTTCCGGCAGCATAAGCTCATCTGTTATCCGAAATTTCTCATCCTGCTTCATGCTGTCCTCCGGACTGGTTTCCCATAAGGTATTCATGGCATTTTCCCAAGTCCCGGTATTCTCAATTTCCGTTTCAAAATCCATTTTTATTAAATTGTTATTTAATTTTTGTTCTATTTTTTCTTCTTCGCATACATTTTGTT
>CAYVUF010000239.1:0-3954 GCA_964454605.1 uncultured Bacteroides sp. | reverse complement strand
ATTATATACTGGCTCTTTCAATTTTTAAAGGCACCGTTTTATTGAGCGCTTACTTATCATCATTTCCCAAGCCTTGTAATGCGTATTTAATATATTCTAGGTCGATGTTGTTTTGGGATATGTAATCTATAATTCAATTATCCTGTTCATGAGTAACAGTGTCGGTGCCAAACATGGTATATAATTTAATTTCTTCATCGGTATAGTTATACCATAAATCTAGCGGAACTTCAAAATATTGACATAATTTATGAATGATATCTTTAGAAGTTTCCTTGTTATGATAGTTATGTGTTGTGACGATATTGGAAAAGGGAAAAAATGTGTTATAATATTGTAGCGTGGTTTACAAAAGAAATTATCATAAAAGGTTATGTTTATAGAGGAGTCTTATGATAGATAAAGAAACATTTCATCCATTAAATTACATCAAGAAAGAGGAATATTCAGGCAGTATGGACGGTATGCGCTATCTGTTGAAGAAAGTGAAAGCAGAAGACGAGGATAAAATTCGTGTAACCATCTGGCCGGAACCTTTGGGTATCAGAAAAACGCCGGAGGAAGAAAAACAGTGGATTGATGTACCGCTTTCTGCAGAGGGGGTAGAGCAGGCGGCAGACTGGCTGAATGAGCAATATGAGGCACAGGAAGAACGTTGGCGTGAGAGCATGAAAAAATCATGGGTGTAATGTATTATTGTGATAGAAAAGAGCAACAAAAACAGGGGCAAACAGGAGATAGATGCAGATGAGCGCAGAAAAGAAAAGTCTTTGTCCGGCAGCAAAAAAATGTGGTGGATGCCGGTATATTGAAGTACCATATGAAGAACAACTGCAGAAAAAGCAGAAACAGGTACAGAAGCTGTTAGACCGTTATGGAAAAGTAAAACCGATTATAGGAATGGACAATCCGAAGCATTATCGCAACAAGGTGCATGCAGTATTTGATTATGATAAAAGGACAGGCATGGTTAGCGGTATCTATCAGGAGGGAACACATAAGGTTGTTCCAGTGGAAGAGTGCCTGATTGAAAATTTGCAGGCAGACCGTATTATCCAGTCGGTAAGAAAACTGGCGAAATCTTTTAAATACCGGGCATATGATGAGGATACCGGATACGGATTACTGCGCCATGTTTTGATTCGCACAGGTTATCACAGCGGAGAGGTTATGGTTGTGCTGGTACTGGCATCGCCCATTCTTCCATCCAAAGGTAATTTTACAAGAGAATTATGTAAACTTCATCCGGAGATTACCACGATAGTTGTGAATGTCAATGATAAAAGAACTAGTATGGTATTAGGTGAGAAGCAGCAGATAATCTATGGAAAAGGGTATATTGAAGATACTTTGTGTGAAAAAGTATTCAAAATTTCTCCCAAATCTTTTTATCAGGTCAATCCGGTGCAGACGGAGAAGTTATATGGGAAGGCGGTTGCTTATGCAAACCTGACCGGAAAAGAAACAGTGATAGATGCTTATTGCGGCATTGGAACCATTGGAATTGCGGCAGCAGATAAAGCCAAACGGGTCATAGGAGTGGAACTGAACCCGGATGCTGTTAAGGATGCGGTTGTGAATGCCCGCAAGAATGGGATAAAGAATATTGATTTTTACCAGAATGATGCAGGCAGATTTATGTTACAGCTTGCGGAGGCAAAAGAACACATCGATGTGGTGTTCATGGACCCGCCAAGAAGTGGAAGCAGTGAAGCATTTCTGGATGCGGTTATCGCGTTGAAACCATCCAGAGTTGTGTATATTTCCTGCAATCCTGAAACGATGGCAAGAGATTTACAATATTTGCGCCAAAAAGAGAAAAATTATAAAGTAGAAGAGTTAACACCGGTAGATATGTTCCCTTTTACAGAATGTGTAGAAGTCTGTGGACTGATATGTTTACAAAAAGAAAAGAGGCAGGAATATGGAAACGGAACAGGAAAGAAGAACCGAATTAAAGACAGCAGAGGCAAAGACAGCAGAGCTAAAAACAGCAGGGGCAAAGACAGCAGAGGCAAAGACAGCAGAGTTAAAAACAGCAGAGGTAAAGAAGACAGAAGCAGTGGGAGCGGAGCGAAACAAGGCAGAACAAAAGCAGACCGTAAAAAATAGTAAGAAATATGAAATGGATATGTGCAGCGGTTCCATTATCGGTAAGATTCTTTTATTTACGCTGCCGCTGATGTGTTCCAGTATTTTACAGTTACTTTTTAATGCGGCAGATATTATTGTAGTGGGACGATTTGCAGGAGATAATTCTTTGGCAGCGGTAGGCTCGAATACATCCTTAATCAATCTGCTGACAAATTTCTTTATGGGGTTGTCGGTGGGAGCCAATGTTTTGGTAGCACGTTACTATGGAGCAAAACAGGAAGAGGATATGTCGGAGACAATCCATACTGCCATGATGCTGAGCATTTTCAGTGGTATTATCCTAACCATAGTTGGCTGTCTTGGTGCTAAGCAGATTTTAATCTGGATGCAGACACCGGATGATGTTTTACCATTAGCAGTGATTTATCTGAGGATTTATTTCCTGGGTATGACTTCTATGATGCTGTATAACTTCGGAAGTGCCATTATGAGAGCAGTGGGGGATACCAAACGTCCACTGTATTATTTATCCTTTGCAGGAGTGATAAATGTTGTGTTAAACCTGATATTTGTCATTGCTTTTCGCATGGATGTGGCAGGTGTTGCACTGGCAACCGTTATTTCCCAGACCATATCGGCAGTTTTGATTGTTCGGTGTATGATGCAGCCAGCCAGCAGTGTTCATTTGGAATTGTCAGCATTACGTGTGCACAGGGATAAGTTTAAACGGATTCTGCAGATTGGTCTTCCGGCAAGTTTTCAGGGAATGGTATTTTCCTTCTCTAACGTAATTATACAGTCATCGGTTAATTCCTTTGGTGCGGTTGTTGTTGCAGGCAATTCCGCAGCCGCCAATATTGAAGGTTTCGTATATGTGGCAATGAACGCGTTTCATCAGGCAGCCATCTCGTTTACGGGACAGAATGTGGGAGCAGCGAAGTATGAGCGTGTGAATAAAATTTTGTATGCTTCTCAATTATGTGTTATTGTAGTTGGAATTTTGCTTGGAAATGCAGCAGTGATTTTTGGAGAGTCATTGCTTCGTATGTATACCTCCAGTCAGGAAGTTATGGCAGCGGGGATGATACGTTTGAAGATTATCTGCGGTACATACGCGCTATGTGGTATGATGGATGTTATGGTTGGCTCACTCAGAGGTCTGGGTTATTCCATAATGCCTATGATAGTGTCCTTAGTGGGAGCTTGCGGATTAAGACTTTTGTGGATTTTTACGTTGTTCCAAAGAGAACCCTTTCATACCATTGAAGGTCTGTATATGACATATCCGGTGAGCTGGTTTATTACTTTTATGACACACGTTATCTGTTTTATTATTGTACGTCGTAAGTTAACAAAAAAGTGGGGAAGATAATCCCCACTTTTTAAGTGATAAGAAAGTGCTTATGTGTAGATTTAGTTTACGCGTTTGTCTCCCCAGAAGAACAGAGCAACTGTTCCTGGTCCGGTATGGCTGCCGATGGTAGCACCGACTGGGAAGATTTCAACTTTGCCATTTAAGTTTGGAAAGCGTTCTTCAACCAGTGAGGCAACTGCCTGGGCATCTTCCGGACAGGCAGAATGACAGATGAAGCATTTACCGGAATAATTTCGTTTGCCTTGTGCATAAGTTTCCATTTGTTCTACAATACGTTCAATCACTTTTTTCTTGGTTCTGATTTTCTCCCTTGCAGTCAGGTGTCCTTCAAAATCAACATTTAGTAAAGGACAAATACTCAGTACGGAGCCAATAAAACCGCTGGTTTTGGAAATACGTCCGCCTTTGATATAAAAAGTTAAATCGGAGGAGAAAAACCAATGCTGCAATTCCAGTTTGTGTTCCTCTGTCCAGTGATATAATTC
>CAYVUF010000238.1:0-4004 GCA_964454605.1 uncultured Bacteroides sp. | reverse complement strand
GTTAAGAATAATAGTTATAAGCAGAACAAAAATAAGAGCGCGAAAGGAGAAATTAGATAATGGAACAAGAAGAAAAACAGCCGGATATTCCAGAAGGTGAATTTCTTGCCGCCAGAGAAGATGTGGTAAAGAAAGTGCTGGAACAGCAGCCAGCAGATGAAATTTTATATGATTTGGCAGAGCTTTTTAAAGTGTTTGGAGATTCTACCCGAATCAAAATATTATATTCTTTGTTTGAAACTGAGTTGTGTGTGTACGATATAGCAAGATTGCTAAATTTAAGTCAGTCATCAGTCAGTCACCAGCTCCGTATTTTGAAATCCTCTAAACTGGTGAAATTCAGAAGAGAAGGAAAGTCAGTGTTTTATTCACTGGATGATGAACATGTCAGAGAAATCATAAGCATGGGAATGGAACACGTGGAAGAATAGTATAAATACTTTTTCAATTTATCAAAAATCCATATAGAAATAAAGAAGGAGAAAAAATCATGAAAAAGACATACAAAATTGAAGTAGATTGTGCAAATTGTGCAGCAAAGATGGAAGAGGCTACAAAGAATACAGAGGGTGTTGTAAATGCAACGGTTAGTTTTATGACCCAGAAGATGAAGGTAGAGTTTGCAGAGGGCGTGGAAGAACAGAAGGTTATGCAGAATGTTTTGAAGGCGTGCAGAAAAGTAGAGCCGGATTGTGAAATTGAATTTTAAAAATTTCAAAAGAGTTGATCGGATGTAAATGTGGATAGAAAGTAGGAAAAGAAAATGACAAAAAAGCAGAAAAAAGTCTTATATCGTATTATCGTAGCATTTATTCTTATGATTATACTTGCAATAACGCCAATAGAAGGCTGGCTGTCGTTTGTACTGTATATGATTCCTTATTTGATTATAGGATATGACATTTTGCGAAAAGCCATTTGGGGCATTGTTCATGGAGAAGTTTTTGATGAAAACTTTCTGATGGCAGTAGCCACAGTGGGGGCTATTTGTCTGGGAGAATATTCGGAAGGCGTTGCGGTAATGCTTTTCTATCAGATTGGAGAATTGTTCCAAAGTTATGCAGTTGGAAAAAGCCGGAAAAACATAGCGGCGCTTATGGATATTCGACCAGATTATGCCAATATAGAAGTGGATGGAAATCTGGAACAGGTTGACCCGGATGATGTAGAAATAGGTTCGATTATTGTGGTGCAGCCAGGCGAAAAAGTACCCATTGATGGAAAGGTAATAGAAGGAAATTCTACTTTAAATACCAGCGCGCTTACGGGAGAAAGTGTTCCGAGAGAGGTTGGAGAAGGGGACGAAATTATCAGTGGGTGTGTGAATATGACCGGACTTTTGAAGATTCAGACCACAAAAGAATTTGGGGAATCTACGGTTAGTAAGATATTGGATTTGGTAGAAAATTCCAGTATGAAAAAATCACGCTCGGAGAATTTTATTTCGAAATTTGCCAAAATATATACACCTGCAGTTTGTTATAGTGCGGTAGCACTTGCTGTTTTGCCACCACTTGCAAGGATGTTTTTCCTGCATCTGGAACCGCTGTGGTCACAATGGGTATTTCGCGCCTTAACGTTTCTGGTTATCAGTTGCCCTTGTGCTCTTGTAATCTCCATTCCAATGAGCTTTTTTGGTGGTATTGGCGGTGCTTCTAAATGCGGTATTTTGGTGAAAGGTTCCAATTATTTAGAAGCGTTATCAGAAACGTCATATGTTGTTTTTGACAAAACAGGAACATTGACAGAAGGCGTTTTCAAGGTACAGAAGGTCTTTCCACAGACGGAGAAAATACAGCATTGGAAAGAGAAAGAAGAAACACCAGAGGAATATTTATTGTCCATGGCGGCGCTGGCAGAAAGTTATTCGAACCATCCCATTAGCAAGAGTTTAAAGGAAGCCTGCCAGAAGGAAATAAATACAGAACAGGTGACGGATATTGAAGAAATAGCAGGACATGGTGTGAAAGCCAGAATAAATGGCAGGGAAATAGCGGTAGGCAATGCAAAGCTGATGCAAAAAATGCAGATTCCTTTTACACTGTGTACTCAGCCGGGAACGGTCGTATATGTTGCAATAGACAATGAGTTTATGGGAAATATACTGATTG
Source organism: uncultured Bacteroides sp. (assembly GCA_964454605.1). GTDB lineage: Bacteria > Bacillota > Clostridia > Lachnospirales > Lachnospiraceae > UBA3282. The sequence continues at coordinate 1,893 of CAYVUF010000238.1, read as the reverse complement.
CAGATGTTACAAAGAAAAATGCTGGGAAGGCAATTGCTTCTCTGAAACAAAATGGTATTAAGAAGACAATCATGCTGACTGGAGATAACAGAAACGTAGCAGAAGCAGTGGGAAAAGAACTTGACTTAGATGAGATACACAGTGAATTACTGCCAGCAGATAAAGTTTTTCTGGTAGAAAAATTCCTGAAAGAAAAAGGAAGTAAAAGTAAGCTGGCATTTGTTGGAGATGGCATCAATGATGCACCAGTACTTACCAGAGCAGATATTGGTATTGCGATGGGTGCTATGGGTTCTGATGCAGCAATCGAAGCGGCTGATATTGTTCTAATGGATGATGACCCGGCGAAACTTGCTTTAGCAATCCGGATTTCCAGAAAATGTCTGCGCATTGTATACCAGAATATTGTTTTTGCGCTTGCGGTGAAAGGAATATGCCTGATATTGGGAGCGCTTGGCATTGCAAATATGTGGGTGGCTATTTTTGCAGATGTAGGGGTTATGGTACTTGCTGTTTTAAATGCTATGCGGGCATTAAATACCAAAGGACTTGCGTGAAAAAACTTCAGAATTTACAGAAACATAAAAATAGATTTCGAATGAAAATGTCCTTAATTTGAGGACATTTTTGTTACTTTTTGTACGTTATTGTGATATTTTGTTTTTAGAGCATAAATATCTTGAATTCTGTGGCATCGGTCATCTGTTTCTATCAAACTTTTCAGAAATCTATGCTTTTACCCAAAACATTTAGAAAAAGCAGGAGATACTGGAAGGTTATACCTTCTCCTGCCAAAGGAGGAGAACTATGGGCAAAGAACTAACGGTAAACCGCAACTACAAAGATACCGTATTCCGGATGTTATTTTCTGCAAAAGAACCGGGCGGAGGTAATCAAAGTGAGTATATTTGAGTATGATAAGGAAAAAGAAGAGAAGAAGCTCCGTAAGGCTGAGTATGAAGCAGGTTGGAAGGATGGAGAAAACGTTGGTTGGAACAAAGGTATATCGCAGGGCATCATTTCCAAGGGTAGAGAATTTGGTCTTTCTGATGCCGCTATCATAGAACAGCTACAAACCAAGTTGGGGATTAGTGAAGCGGATGCAAAAAATTATCTGAAAAGATAACTCTCTGATGAAAAACAGTCATAAAATATATCCAGATAGAACAGGACTATTAAGAAAAAGATAGGGTGCACAGCATTTTGTGCACCCCTGTCTTTTTCTATTTATCATTCTCTTTTTTATGCTGAGGATTAAAGGAAACTCCTCTGTTGATATCACCATCTGGGTTTTCGCCAAATGTATAATCGTTGCCAGGAAGAATTGCATTTAAAAGAATACCTGCAATAGCAGCAATGGCAAGTGATGTTAAGGTAATGGATGTGCCGCCGATGGTAAAGGTTAATCCATCTGCAAATCCAAGTCCGGATACCAGAATCACTGCAGCAATAATAAGGTTTCTGGATTTTGTGAAATCTACTTTATTTTCAACTACGTTTCGGACACCAATAGCAGAAATCATTCCGTAGAGGATGAAACTGATACCGCCAATAATAGCAGCCGGGAGTGAAGCAATAATAGCAGCAACTTTTGGAATGAAACTAAGTATAATTGCGTATACAGCCGCTAAACGGATTACTTTCGGGTCATAAACATGGCTAAGTTCAAGAACACCAGTGTTTTCACCGTAGGTTGTATTAGCAGGACCACCGAATAAAGCAGAGAGAGAAGTAGCAAGACCATCTCCGATTAATGTACGATGCAGACCTGGGTCCTTGATGAAATTGGAACCAACCGTTGCAGATATAGCGGAAATATCACCGATATGTTCCATCATAGTTGCAAGGGCAATTGGTGCCATAACCAGAATGGCAGTTATATCAAATTTACAT
>CAYVUF010000237.1:0-4014 GCA_964454605.1 uncultured Bacteroides sp. | reverse complement strand
AGTCTGGTACACATAGTAATTTACCCAGTTGGCATATCACAACTGTCCGGTGGAACGCCAGTTCACACCCGGTTCTGGGGGTGGGTCATGATCTGGGAAATAATTTGCCGGAATCTTTGGATTCATCCCTTTTTCCAAATCACGAAAATATTCTTTGGATAAAGTATCTGCATCATATTCCGGGTGGCAGGTAACGAAGAAATGGCGGCTGTCTTTCGTTTTTACAATGGTTACGCCGGCTTCATCGGAAATTGCCATCAGCTCCAGTTCAGGCACAGATGCGATTTTTTCAGGGGCAATCCCCATGGCACGTGACTGTGGTGCATAGAAAATATCATCAAATCCACGAAACAGTGGAGAGGTTTTCTTCAGTACCTTATGGGAATAAACACCAGAAAGTTTTTCTTCCATATCAAAACGTTCCAGTCCATAGAAATAGTATAGTGCAGCAAAAGCACCCCAACAAAGATGCAAGGTACAATGAACGTGAGTTTTTCCCCATTCCATAATGGTACATAATTCATCCCAGTAAGTAACATCTTCATATTTGATATAATCAAGAGGCGCACCTGTGATAATCATACCATCGAACTTACGGTCTTTAATCTGGTCAAAAGTAGTATAAAAAGATTCTAAGTGGTTAGAATCTACGTGCTGTGGAATATAACTTGCTGTCTGCAGAAATTCTACCTTTACCTGCAAAGGCGTGTTGGACAGTTTACGCAGAAGCTGGGTTTCTGTAATCACTTTGGTAGGCATCAGATTCAGAATCAGTACATCCAATGGACGGATATCCTGATGCAGGGCGCGATACTCAGTCATTACGAAAATATTTTCTCCCTCCAATGTGGTTTTTGCCGGAAGGGAATCTTGAACTCTGATTGGCATATCAATCTCCATTTCTGAGCAAAACAGAACCTTGTTTTACTCTCAAATTTAAAAATACTAACGTCTATAACGATAACACAAATTGGCATATTCTGCAACCTTGCACATTTATGGAAAAAGAGCTATAATGATATAAGAGTATTTTTGCATTGAAAATTTTTACTTATGAGGTAAGGGGCATGGAAACAGCGTATCAGAAGGTTAAGGTACATAATGAATTGGAATGGTGTCAGGTTACAGACATGGATACGAAAGAGAAGATTGAGAAGGTTTTATTAAAGAACCGGGTTTCGTATTATGTCAAATGGGAAAAACCGAAACTGTTTTCCAATGATAAATTTGGCACTTGTATTTTCTGCGTAAATCAGTTGCAGAAAGAAGCGGCAGATGAAGCAGTTGAAACCATTCTTCCGGTTTGCAAGGGGAAGATTAAGTTTATTAATCGCAAATTAGACAAGATTTATTACTAGGAGAAAATATGAGCAGTAGTTGTGATACATGCAGCAATTATGTTTATGATGAAGATTATGAGTGTTATGTCTGTATGGTGGATTTAGATGAAGATGATATGAGCCGTTTTTTAAGCGGAGGTAATTTTGAGTGTTCATTTTATCAGTTGGATGATGAATACAAGATTGTGCGCAAGCAGATGTAGGCAGGTTTAGACAGGTTTGAAGTGAAGAGAAACCAGAAATCCCTTAAAGGGATTTCTGGTTTCTTTTTAGGTTTTTCTGTGCTGTGGACAGCATCAGTTTGATACGGTTTAACTGGTTTACCTCACTGGCACCAGGATCATAATCGATTGCAACGATGTTGGAAAGAGGGTACTGTTTACGCAGTTCTTTAATAACACCTTTTCCGACTACATGGTTCGGCAGACAGCCAAATGGCTGTGTACAGACGATGTTGTTCACACCGCTGTGAATCAGTTCTACCATTTCTCCGGTTAAGAACCATCCTTCTCCGGTCTGATTTCCAATGTTTACAATCGGCTTCGCATATTCCACAATTTGGTAGATGCTGGTAGGCGCATCAAAATGTTTGCTCTTTTCAAAAGCCTTTACTGCACTGGAGCGAAGTTTCTCAATTGCCCAGATGCCAAGGCGGGAAATATAAGCTGTTTTCTTGGACATACCAAGATATTCTGCTTTATAAATTTGGTTGTAGAAGCAGTAGAGCATGAAATCCAGTAAATCTGGCACCACAGCTTCTGCACCTTCTGATTCCAAAAGATTTACCAGATAGTTGTTTGCAGCAGGAGCAAATTTTACCAGAATTTCGCCTACAATACCAACTCGCGGTTTTGGTGTTTCATCTACCGGAATGGCATCAAATTCTTCGATAATCTGTCGACACATTTTATTGAACTTGAAAAGGCTCATATGTTTGCCGGAAACAAAAGTCTGACATTTTACGACCCATTTCTGATGCAGGGCATTGACAGAACCGGTTTCTTTTTCATAAGGGCGCATACGATATACACAGCGCATGAAAATATCTCCGAAGGCTGCGGCATAAGCAGCACGTATCAGCATATCGGCATTCAGATGGAAACCAGGATTGCTTTCAATGCCGCCCAGATTTAAGGAAATAACAGGAATCTGATCCATATCAGCTTTCTCTAAGGCACGACGGATAAAGCCGACGTAATTGGTTGCACGACATCCGCCACCAGTCTGTGTCATAATAATAGCAACTTTATTCAGGTCGTATTTACCAGAGAGCAAAGCCTCCATAATCTGACCGACTACCATTAAGGAAGGGTAGCAGGCATCGTTGTTTACATATTTCAGTCCCACATCTACGGCATGTCTGTTATCGTTATCAAGTACTTCGAAATGATATCCGCAGGCTTTGAAAGCAGCTTCCATGATTTCGAAATGAATTGGTGACATCTGCGGACAGAGAATGGTGTATTCTTTTCGCATTTCCTCAGTAAATGCCACTTTGTGAATTGCCGAAGAACGAATGGTACGTTCTTTTTGTTTCTGTTCCCGTACTTTAATAGCAGAGAGCAGAGAGCGGATACGGATTCTGGCAGCACCTAAATTGTTGACTTCGTCAATTTTTAAGCAGGTATATATCTTATCAGAACCGGATAAGATATCGTTTACCTGGTCTGTGGTTACAGCATCCAGACCACAGCCGAAGGAGTTTAACTGAATCAAATCCAAATCATCGCGAGTCTTGACATAACTTGCAGCAGCATACAGTCTGGAATGATACATCCACTGGTCGGAAACAATAAGGGGACGTTCCGGAGCTGCCAGATGAGAAATAGAATCCTCTGTCAAAACCGCTATATCATAGGAGTTAATCAGCTCTGGAATACCATGGTTGATCTCTGGGTCAATGTGGTAAGGGCGACCTGCAAGCACGATACCATGCTTATGATTTTCTTCCATGTAACGCAGAACTTCTTCGCCTTTCTGCTGCATATCCTTTCGAGCCTGTTCCAGTTCGGTCCAGGCAGCTTCACAGGCTTCTAATACTTCCGTTACTGGAAGAGAACGGAACTCCTTAGTTAAAGCATCGGTTACCGTTTTTAAATCCCGGAAGGACATAAATGGATTGCGGAAAACAACCTCACCACGTCCGATTTCTTCTACGTTATTTTTAATATTCTCTGAGTAAGAAGTAACAATTGGACAATTGTAGTGATTGTTGGCTTCTGGGAACTCATTTCTTTCATAGAACAAGGAAGGGTAGAAAATAAAATCAACCCCCTGTCTGATTAACCATGTTACATGTCCATGGGCAAGTTTTGCCGGATAACATTCGGATTCACTTGGAATGGATTCAATACCCAGCTCATAGATTTTCCGGTTAGAGCTTGGGGAGAGTACCACACGATATCCTAATTTGGTAAAAAAGGTAAACCAGAAAGGATAATTTTCATACATATTTAAAACTCTTGGAATACCTACGGTACCTCGTCTGGCTTCGGTAACTGGAAGCGGTTCGTAGGAGAAAAGTCTTTTGAGTTTATAATCATATAAATTCGGAACACCGTTTTCGTTTTTGGTTTTACCAAGACCTCTTTCGCAACGGTTTCCAGAAATGTACTGTCTGCCGCCGGTAAATTTGTTAATAGTAAGACGACAGTTATTGGTACAGCCTTTACAT
>CAYVUF010000236.1:0-4034 GCA_964454605.1 uncultured Bacteroides sp. | reverse complement strand
TCGTCATGCAACAGAAACGTTGAAAGGACTTACACGAAACAAAGAGGGTGGTCGCACGGCTCTTTCCAATATGTTACAGATTGGTCTTTCTTATCCAGATAAACCATATGGAAGGTCGCCAATAAAAAGTGGTAATTTTAAGGATATGATTTTATGTACACCTAAAAATTTGGAACGATATAAAAATGAGTTCCTTCCAAAAGAAGAGAAACTGATAGATATTGTTACAAGTGAACTTTCTGAGAATCGCAATTGTTTCATCTATTGTTCCTATACAGGTCAAGAAGAATCAAATGTTATGGATCGTTTAAAAACGATTCTTGTAAAGACTGGCATATCTGAGCAAGATATATATATATTGCGAGCGGAGAGTCCTGGTGCATTACAAAGAGAAGAATTTTTTCATAATAAAGCAGCAGAAGGTGTACGGGTATTTATATGCAATTGCAAGTTGGTTGAAACAGGATTGGATTTTTGTTTTTTCCATAATGGTAAAAAATATAATTATCCTACACTTATTTTTTACCAAATTAGCTATGAATTATCTGTTATGTGGCAAGCATCAAGACGTGCATGGAGGTTGTCGCAAACGGAAGAATGTCGAAATTATTATCTTGCCTATGAAAATACGGTACAAATGGCAGCATTAGAGTTAATGGCTGAAAAGCAAGTAGCTGCATCGGCAATACAAGGAAAGTTTTCTGTGGATGGACTTGCTGCAATGGCAAAAGGAACAGATACACGTATTGCGTTGGCGCAAAAGTTATCGGATTCAGATTTTGTTAGTGGTTCTGGATTGTCGAAGATGTTTGATGCTTTAAATAATCGAAATGGAAAGCATTCAGATTCGTTGCAAGATGCGGAGATGAGTATGCTGTTTTCTGAACTGATGGGTGAAGATTTTCTATTGAATCAACAAGAAGAACAAGGCGTTTCTTCGTCCACAGAACAGATAGATACCTTGTTTTCTGCTAAGGAGGATTTTAATAAGGACATAAGTGATATGGCATGTATGAAAGAAGATACTACTTCGATTATGAGCTTGCCCTCAGATTCTTTTAAAGTAGTAACGATTGTACATGATTTTGTTCTTTATGAAAAAGAGCAGAAGAAGAAAAAGGTGAAAAAAAGAAAGGCTTTAGAAAACCAAGTGGATCTTTTTGATTTTTTTGTTTCGAATATATAAAAGTTAGTAGATGTGATGAAGAATCTGATATAGATAATTTTAAGAAGACCTATGGCTAAAAAGGTGAAGAGAAATTATATGTATGGAAAATAAGAAAGGATGAAGAAATTATGAGTATATCATTAAAAATCTGGGATGAAAGAATTACCCTACAATTTGTTAAACAACAGTATTTGAATGGAAACTTAGCAATAGATGTGTTAAGTAAAGATGAAGAATATGGTGGATGGGAATCGTGGTGTTATTTAACGGTGAATTTACCATTCTATTTGTTAAATGATAATCAAGCATTTCTTGATATTGGTAACTGTTCAAAAGAAGTCATTGATTGGCTTTATAACAATAAGTATGTAAAGGAAATTGGAAGAGAACAAAGTGGTTTTTGTACCTATCCATTAGTTGAGTTTAACAGGGAATTTATGGAAAAAATCTTAATTAAAGCAGAAGATTTACTTCAAAACGAGGAGGCATAGAGATATGATGACTTATGTCGGTAAAATCACATGTAAACATATCAAAAATGTGATTGATAAAAAGGTAAAAAGAAAATTAAATTTAGAAAAAAGAGAGATTTATATTTTCACTATCACACATAATTACAATGGCGAATATATGGCAAAGAAATGCAAGACCTATGATGAGGCAATCAAAATGCTTAACGTCTATTTAGAAGAAGAAATTAAAGAGGTCAGAAAAGAAGCAGGATTTGAGCCATCAGTAATAGAGTGGAGTGAAGATGATGTAATACTTGTTTATGCAGAAGGTTGCACCGAAGAAAGTGAGCTATATACACAGCAAGATTGTACATGTTATAGAATCTTTAAGGTGGCGGATTAGTTATCGAAGTTTGCAGGTAACAGACAAACTGCGTATAGAATTATAATGATTTTAGTCGAAAGATAACGAAAGGAAACATCAAAAGATTCCTTATGGAACATGGATAGAAGATATTATTGTATCAAGTGAGGAACTAAATACTTGAATTTCACTGACTTGTTTTGTGAAAATATAGGGAAACAGAACCTAAAGTTAATGAAGAGAAAGGAGTATCTATAAATATGAAATATATTATTAATAGAGTGGAAGTAAAAGCAATGGTAGAGGCCATGAACTTAATTGAAGATGGGCAGCAGGTATGGGTACAAATGGGAGTTGGTTCGCTGCGAGGAGATAGTATTATGTGCTGTCTTCGCGTAACTGGACGTACGGAACAGATACTGACTCATTTTTCGGCTCTGCCAGAAGAAGAGGATGGAGAAAAGGAGTCCTTTATTGCATCTACAAAACATTTCTCAGGAGTGCTTTCTGCTATGTTATCTTATGATAAGGACATAGTGCTAGAATTGAAAGAAAAGTCTGTTGAAGTAAGTGCGGCAGGATTGGCTTCTGTTTCAGTTGATAAGATGATTGGTGAGTATGAACTTCCTGAAATTACAATGGATAAGACAGAACCAATTTTATTTTGTGTGTCAGCAGAAATAAAAGATTTTTCAGTCTTTTTAAAAGAAGGATGTGTATATGCAGATGCGGTGAAAGGAAATGGCTGCGAAAATATCATATGGCAATTTAATTTAAAAGAAGGTACGTTACAAGGTTTTTCCACAGATGGATTTTTGATTGGACGTTCTAATACATCAATTGTAGTGAGTCAGGATTGTCTTAATGATGGTTCTAAAAATGCGCTTGAGCAATATTTTGCACAAAAACCTGGAGAAAGCTTAGAGAAAGTTATTGCGCTCGTACCGGATAAAGCATCAACAAAAATAATGAAGATAACAGAGGGACTTTCTCAAGTGAAGTTGGCTGTGGATTCAAAACATTTATTTGTTTGTGTTGGAAGAAATATTTATGCGGTCACCATGGGAGCACAGATGTTGAATGTAGCTAGTGTGCTTAAAGAATTTGAAACAACGGAAGTAACGGCTTCTTTTGCATTGCCTTTGAAGGAAGTAGCACGTGCGGTTCAAACAATTAAAAAGATAAGCGCTGTAAAAAAAGGTAATGACAAGGTGTGTATGCATGTAACAATTGAAAATGCAATGTTATGTTTGACAGCAGATAATGATACTGTGAAAGTAGCAATCGAAAATTATTCTGATGCTGCAGAAATAGATTTTTTCTGTTATGCTCATTTGTTTGAAAAAGCAATGGCTGGAGTGTTGGCAGATAAAATTATTATACAGAATCTTACTGGGAATGGACCAGTCAGATTTTTGAAGGAGAAAGATTCTTTTTCGATGGTTTATATGCTAAAAGCAAGAAATCCTGTTTCGGAATAAGATATTTAGAAAAGGATTTTTGTAGAGTTTTTTGCATTATTAATGAGTTATAGAAAATTTTCGGGTATGAAGCGTAAGCTTTGTACCCGGGATTTTTTGGTTTAGTTGTATTTAAATAACACAACTAAAAATAAAGATTGTGAAAGGGATTTATTATATGAAAACTTGTAAGAATATTTTATTGTCAAATGCTTATGATATATTCAAACTTGGGACATGGGATGCTACAGATGGAAATGGATTAGCAGTACCAATTGAGGGAGCGGATGTTGCTTTTGGTGTGATTTATGGTGTTTTGATACATGCAGCAGCGTGGATATCGGTTATTTCTTTTATTTTAGGGTGTATAATGCTTTATTTTGCAAAAAAAGGTGGACAATTACAAGAATCTAAAATGTTCCTTATCAAAATATTATTTATTGTGTGTGCAATTAGTGGCTTTGCCTGGTTTATTGATGCTTTTCAGGGAGGAATTGCTTCTCTTTGATAAACGGAAAGAATATAGAGACTATCCTTGAGAAGGAAACTGTACTGACACTCTACATATCTGAAGCAAGGGGATTTACAAC
>CAYVUF010000235.1:0-4035 GCA_964454605.1 uncultured Bacteroides sp. | reverse complement strand
TGAAGGAACGGGATTACAAGAATCCCACCCCAACACTTGACAAAGAACCAAAAAAGAAAAATAGAGATAGTACTTTCGTACCACCTCTATTATACCACATTTTCACATAAAAATAAAGATATTACAACTGAGAAATAACAAAGATATCATAAATTGCCTTAATGGCTGTTTCAAAATCAGAATTGGCAACACCGATAATAATATTCAGCTCACTAGAACCCTGGTCAATCATCTTAACGTTAACATTAGCATGCGCCAGCGCAGAGAAAATTCTTCCTGCTGTACCTCTTGTAGATTTCATACCACGACCTACTACTGCAATCAGTGCAAGGTCTGCTTCAATATCAATAGCATCTGGGTCTGCCATACGGTGAATAGCAGAAACCACCTTCTGCTCCTTGTGCATAAATTCATCCTGATGAACAAAGACTGTCATGGTATCAATACCAGACGGAACGTGTTCGAATGAAATACCATTGTCTTCAAATGCCTGCAATACTTTACGTCCAAAACCAATCTCTGAGTTCATCATATCTTTTTCGATGTTCACAGAACAGAAGCCTTTCTTACCTGCAATACCAGTAATGACATATCTTGGCTTCTGGCAGGTGCTTTCTACAATCCATGTTCCATTATCTTCCGGCGCATTGGTATTTCTGATATTGATAGGGATTCCTTCTGTCCTTACCGGGAAAATCGCATCTTCGTGAAGGACCGATGCACCCATATATGCCAGTTCCCGCAGTTCCTTATAAGTAATGGTTTCAATTCCCTGAGGTTTGTAAATAATTCTCGGGTCTGCAATCAGGAAACCAGAAACATCTGTCCAGTTCTCATAAACATCTGCTTTAATGGCTCTTGCCACGATAGAACCAGTAATGTCAGAGCCGCCTCTGGAAAAAGTTTTTACTGTGCCATCCGCATAAGCACCATAAAAACCAGGAATAACTGCTGCCTCTACGTCTGCAAGACGTGCTTTCATCAATTCATTGGTTTTCTCAGCATTATATTCTCCATTGTCATCAAACAGAATAACGGTTGCTGCATCCACAAATTCAAAGCCCAGATAATTTGCCATGATAATACCATTCAGATACTCGCCTCTGGATGCCGCATAATTGTTGCCGGCTTTGTTCTTGAAGTTTTTCTCAATGGTCTTAAATTCGTCTTCTAAAGATAAGTTCAATGCCAATCCATCGATAATTTCCTGATATCTTGCCTGAATGGCTTTTAATGGTTCTTTGAAATCTTTGCCCGCTTCTGCAAGGTCATAGCAGGCATAAAGCATATCTGTTACTTTGGTATCATCGGAAAATCTTTTTCCCGGAGCAGAAGGTACCACAAATTTCCGTTCCTTATCTGCTTTGATGATTGCACCTACTTTTTGAAACTGTTCTGCACTGGCAAGAGAGCTTCCACCAAATTTAACTACTTTTTTCATTTTGAATCTCCTCTATTTTCCTATCTTTATTTTTCGAATAAATGGTCAATAATCGTATGACCCTGGGCAATGAAATTACCGCTTTGTGCGCCCTCTTTTTCATTATAATTCCATGTTTTGTCAAGCAGGTTCGTGCTGTCATACAGCATATAAGGCACACTGTCCGATGTATGTGTTCTCACACGAATCGGGGTTGGATGGTCTGGGAGCACAAGCATACGATAGTCTACTCCTTCTGCATCCAATTTCTCCGTAAGAGGTCCTATCACTCTGGTATCCAGATACTCAATTGCCTGCACCTTACGTTCTACGCTGCCCTGATGTCCCATTTCATCAGGTGCCTCCAGATGCACATAGACAAAATCATAATTTTCCTCAAGCAGTGCTTTCCATGCTGCCTGTGTTTTTCCTTCATAATTCGTATGAAGACCACCATTTGCACCTTCTACTTCGGCAACACCCATGCCAGCTCCTACTGCGATTCCCTTTAACAAATCAACTGCCGAAACCATCATACCTTTTTTGCCTGTCTTTTCTTCAAAAGAAGAAAGCATCGGTTTGGTTCCTGCTCCCCAGAACCAGCAGCAGTTTGCCGGATTCAGTCCTTTTTTCTTACGTTCTATGTTAATAGGATGGTTCACCAGAATATCATAGCTCTTTTTCATAATTTCACGAAGTGCTGCATCCTGGGGCAGATACTGACCGATTACCTGTGTCAGCACATCATGAGGCGGTGTTAATTCTACTACCTCGCCTTTATCCCAGATAAGGCAGTGTCTGTAACTTGTTCCCACATAGAATTTGTAGGTTTCGGTTTCCAGTTCTTTTCTGACTGCTTCTAATAAAACAGCGCAGTCTTCTGTACTGATTTCGCTGGAACTATGGTCGATAATCGTTTTTTCTTCAAAAGGAACATCCTCTTCGGAAATGGTCACAATATTACAGCGGATTGCGATATCTGTATCCTTCATCGGAACACCGATACTCAAGGCTTCTAATGGAGAACGACCGGAATAATATTTCTTCGGGTCATATCCGAGCACTGATAAATTAGCGGTATCTGACCCCGGCTTCATTCCTTCCGGAATCGTATGCACCATTCCAATTTCTGCTTTTTTGCTCATTCTGTCCATTGCAGGTGTTTCGGCATATTCTAAAGGTGTCTTTCCATTCAGACTTTCCAGTGGTTCATCTGCCATACCATCGCCCAAAACAACTATATATTTCATCTTTCTCCTCATTTCCGGAGCTGTCTGCTCCCTGCACTTTTTCTACCCTTAACCTTCGATACGGATTCTGTTGATTGCTCCGCCGATGGCATCTATTTTTTCATTAAATTCCTTTTCGGTCATTACCTCTGTTACAAAAGCAAATTCCTCTGCAAATCCGGCATTCACTTCTGCGATGGAAGCAAAAGTATCCATTGCGGCTTCTTTCTTATCTGCACTGACACGTACAAAGAAACTGCGTTTCGTATCTGCTACGTCCATCAAATTCACTTTATCCTCATCCCAGAAGCACATAATGGTTTTGCCCTGATGTCTTGCGCAGTCAACCACATCCGAAACCACTGCACTTGCAGTTGGAAGTTTGCCCGCTCCACGACCGTAATACATTGAATCACCTAACATATTTCCATGTACGAACACTGCGTTGAACACGTCATTTACGCTGTATAACGGATGCTCTGTCGGAATCATGCAGGGAGATACCATTGCAAAAAATCCATCCTCTGTTTCCTTGCTCATTGCTAACAGCTTAACCGAACGATTCATTTTCTTTGCATACTTAAAATCTGCTGCTGTAATCTTTGTAATTCCTTCTGTATAAATATCCTCATAATTGACATTTTTACCTGTCATTAAGGAAGAAAGAATGGCAATCTTACGACACGCATCATAACCCTCTACGTCAGCTTCCGGATTTCTTTCTGCATATCCTTTATCCTGTGCCTCCTTTAAAACATCTTCAAAGTCAGCACCTTCTTTATCCATCTTCGTTAAAATATAGTTTGTCGTTCCGTTTAAGATACCTGTAATGGCATCAATTTTCTCTGCTGTCAGAGAGTAATTTAACGGACGGATAATCGGAATACCACCACCTACACTTGCTTCAAACAAGTAATTGCAATGATTTTCTCTCGCAATCTGCAGCAGTTCCGGTCCATGATTTGCTACTAATTCTTTGTTGGAAGTGCAAACACTCTTTCCTGCCATAAGAGCTTTCTTGGAAAAAGTATATGCTGGCTCATTGCCCCCCATTGTTTCACAGATAATGGAAACTTCCGGGTCTTCCAGAATCATATTAAAATCATGAACTACTTTGTTTTCATACGGGTCACCCGGAAAATCTCTTAAGTCCAGAATGTATTTTACATTCAGTTCTGCCCCTGATTTCTTGTTGATATCCGCTTTGTTGGTTTCAATTACCTCAACAACACCGCTTCCTACCGTACCGTATCCTAAAACTGCTACATGAATCATTTTTATGTTCCTCCTGTTTTTCTCTATTTTGCTTTCGCATTCTTCTTTTAAAACATTAAACTACTAAGTTTCATTCTATTCTTTGGCTAAAATCTTTACATTCCGTACCCC
>CAYVUF010000234.1:0-4077 GCA_964454605.1 uncultured Bacteroides sp. | reverse complement strand
GCTTTGCTAGTATACTATTATTTAGGCTTACTTGTCAAGCATATTTTTAAAATTTTTTAAAAAATTTTTATTTTTTTGTATCTTACCTGTTTACATCCGCTCTGGTGCTGAAAAACCAAGTAAGTCAATACAGGTTTCCAGAATATCTCTGGTTAGGGCAAGAAGGGCAATCCAGCCTGCCTGCTTCTCTTTATCCTCTTCTGTCAGAATCTTGGTTTCATGATAGAAATGGTTAAACGCATTCGCCAAATCATAGATGTAAGCACAAATCCTGTGAGGGGCGATTTCTTCATAAGCTGCTTCCAACATCCCATTAAATTTGGCAATCTCAAGCATCAGACTCTTCTCAGAAGCATTCCCTGCATCTTTTAATTCTGTCACATCTGCATTGCCGCCCTGTTCCTTATACTTATTGAGAATGGATTTAATTCTGACAATCGTATAAAGAATATATGGACCAGTATCTCCTTCGAAAGAAGTAAAGCGGTCAATATCAAAAATATAATCCTTGGATGCCTGATTCGACAAATCACCATATTTAACCGCAGATAAGGCTACTGTCTTAGCAGTTTCTCTTGCCTCTTCCTCGCTCATGGATTTATTTTCCACAATCTTACGATACATTTCGTCATTGATTTCTTTTAACAGCATTTCTAAGCGCATTACACCGCCTTCTCTTGTTTTAAAAGGCTTACCGTCTTTACCGTTCATCGTACCAAATCCAATGTGTACCAGTTCGGTTTCTGGCTGCACCAGCCCCGTTTTTCTGGCGCAACGGAATACCTGTACAAAGTACAGCTCCTGTCTTTTATCTGTCAGATAAATCAATTTATCCGGATGATAATTTTCCATACGGTCCATAATGGTTGCAAGGTCTGTTGTATTATATAAGGATGCGCCATCCGATTTCAAAATCATACATGGAGGTACTTCCTTAGTATCGGTTTCTTCTTTCACGTCAACTACAAGTGCGCCTTCACTTTCATGTGCATAGCCGCCCTTTTTCATTTCTTCTACCATACCCGGAATAATGTCCTGAACATCGGATTCCACTTTCCAAAGGTCAAAATCTACATTCAGGTTGGCATAATTTTTCTTCAAATCTGCTACGGAAACACTCATAATGTGGTCCCACAAAGCCCGGTAGCCGCGCACCCCGCTCTGCAATTTAAAAGTAGCATCCATTGCTTCTGCCTTATACTGTGCATCTTCTTTGGATTTTGCACTGGCTGTTGGATAAATCTCTTCTAATTCTGAAATCGTAAAAGGTGCTTCCTTCGGATATTCCCCAGTGAAATTCTCATCAAAATAAACCAAATCCGGCTGTCTTTTCTGTAATTCCGTAATAATAAGACCCATCTGCAGTCCCCAGTCCCCCAGATGAATGTCACCAATCACTTCATGTCCTGCATAGCGGCAGATTCGTTTGATACTCTCTCCAATAATCGCAGAACGCAGGTGTCCTACATGAAGCGGCTTCGCTACATTCGGACCGCCATAATCCACCATGATTTTCTTTGCCTTCTCCGGCATCTGCAAACCAAATTTTGCATCATCGCGCATCTTCTGCAGATAATCTCTGACAAAGTTCTCTCTTACTTTCAGATTCAGGAATCCCGGTGCAACCGCACTGACTTCTTCAAACACTTCACTGTTTTGTAATTTTTCTGCCACGTCATTAGCTATCATAATCGGTGCCTTGTGATACTGCTTCGCACCCGCCATCGCTCCATTACACTGATATTCACACAAATCAGGACGATTGGACAAGGTCACTTTTCCCAAATCCGCACCATATCCGGCAGCTTCAAATGCCTTCTTCATTTCGTCCGAAATCAAATCCAAAATCTTCTGCATCTCATACCTCATTTCCAGATACAGCTTTGCCAGCCATATCCTTATCTATTTTCCACACCCATTGAATGGTCTGTTTCTATCTATACCTGTCCATTTTACTCTACTTTCCACAAAAAGCCAAGACCCATTGCAAAAAGAAGTGCTGCCTTATTCCCGCTGCATTTTCGAATACACGCAGCCGCAATAGTTCTGTCTGTACAAATCATATTCTGCAGACAATTCAATGGAACGCTTATAACCATTCTTTTTCTTAAAGTCAGAAGGCAGCCAGTTTATACCATATTCCCGGGCCAGTGCCTCTCCAATCTCGTTTAATTTTCCTGCATTCTTCAGTGGACTGATGGTAAGCGTTGTAGCAAAATAATCAAAGTTCCCAGCAAGTGCCTGTTTGGCAGTTTCCCGCAGCCGCATTTCATAACAGGCAAAACACCGTTCTCCCCCTTCCGGACATTTTTCCATTCCTTTTGCCATCTGAAAAAACTTCTCTGGTTCATAATCACCTTCCATCATCGCAATCGGATATCCCTGCACTTTTCCACCGGTAAGAAGTGCGTTGTAAGCCTGAATCAGCTTTTTCTGCTCCAGTACACGCTTATGGTATTCATCCTCCATAGAAATATTGGGGTTGTAGTAAAATACAGTTATCTGAAAAAAAGCACGAAGATATTCCAGAACATAGCTGCTGCATGGCGCGCAGCAACTATGCAGAAACAGGGTCGGTGTCTGTTTTTCTGCTTCTGTCGCATCCCCTATCTGTGTCAGTATCTTTTCTAATTCTTTCTGATAATTTCTGACTGCATTCATTCTGCTGCCATCCCTTCTTTTTCACACTATGGTCTTTACCTGATAAAAGAAAACCGGAAATGAGTCTTCCTCACTTCCGGTCAAAATCTTAATTGCCTCTCTTAGCAATGGTTGCGATATCTACAAGTGTCAGTTCTCCCTGTGAAGCCGCATTTTCCAGACTTGTTACCAGTGCTGTGGCGGTATCCATGGCAGTAATACAATTTACACCTGTTTCAATTGCTGTTCTTCGGATTAAGAAACCATCTCTGCTCTTATCACGTCCCTGAGTCGGAGTGTCAATAACAAGGTCAATCTTATGTCCAAGAATCAAATCCATAACCGTCGGAGATTCCTGTGAAATCTTGTTAACTTTTCTGGCTTTTACTCCTGCATCATTCAGTGCTGCTGCTGTACTTCTTGTGGCATAAATCGTATAGCCAAGTTTTTCAAAGCGACGTGCTACGTCAATTGCTTCTCCCTTATCTGCATCTTTTACCGTAATGATAACCTGTTTGTATTTCGGCAGATTTACGCCTGCACCCAGGAATGCTTTGTAAAGTGCTTCGTTAAAAGTCTTCGCAATACCCAGACATTCTCCAGTGGATTTCATTTCTGGTCCTAAGCTGATTTCGGCACCACGAATCTTCTCAAAGGAGAACACCGGCATCTTAATTGCAAAATAATCCGCAGCCGGCTGCAAACCTGGCTCATAACCAAGGTCACGAATCTTCTTACCAATAATCACTTCGGTTGCCAGGTCTACAATCGGAATACCTGTTACTTTACTGATATATGGTACGGTTCGGGAAGAACGAGGATTTACCTCAATTACATATACTTCATCCCCTACTGCGATAAACTGAATGTTAATCAAACCAATAACGTGCAGTGCTTTCGCAAGTCTTCTGGAGTATTCTGCAATGGTTTCTTTTACTTTCTCACTAACAGTCGGAGCCGGATAAACAGAAATACTATCACCGGAATGTACACCTGTTCTTTCAATATGTTCCATGATACCCGGAATCAGAATATCGGTACCATCACATACCGCATCTACTTCAAGCTCTTTTCCCTGTAAATATTTATCGACCAAAATCGGATGGTCCTGCTCATAACGGTTGATAACCGCCATAAATTCTTCAATTTCCTGGTCCGATATCGCTATCTGCATACCCTGTCCGCCCAGAACATAGGAAGGACGTACAAGCACCGGATATCCCAGACGATTTGCAACTTCTTTGGCCTCTTCTGCTGTATAAACAGTACCGCCTGCTGCTCTTGGAATCTCAGTTTCTTCCAGAATCTTGTCAAACAATTCTCTGTCTTCTGCCGCATCCACGTCTTCTGCCTGTGTACCAAGAATCGGCACACCCATTTTCATAAGGCTTTCTGACAATTTAATAGCAGTCTGTCCACCAAACTGTACCACTGCAC
>CAYVUF010000233.1:0-4080 GCA_964454605.1 uncultured Bacteroides sp. | reverse complement strand
AGATAGGGGTTTGCCAAAATTCCTTTTCTCAGACTTTCCCCACTGGTATCTAACAGTACCCGAATCCCTCTTTCCTTGGCAGCTTCTATCAATATTTTGTAGATATCCTCTGACATTCCATTCCCAATACTCCCCGACAAAACAACAAGTTCACAATCAGAAAGCAGTTTTTGATACTGCTTGAAAAACTGCTCCTGGACTGCCGCATCAATCACCGGTCCCGGTTCCAGAATTTCTGTTACATAACCGTTATCTGCCAGAATATTCATATTACTTCTGGTTTCTCCCTGTACTTCTATGAATTGGCAAAAAACATCCTGCCCCCTCATACAATCCTCAATATATTTTCCGGCATAACCTCCCAAAAAGCCCGTCGCACATACCTTATATCCATACTGCCTCAGAATTTTCGTTACATTAATTCCTTTTCCACCCGCAATCTTCAGCATCGTATGCATACGATTTACATGACCTGTTATCAATTCACCGGTGGTATAAGTTTTATCCACTGCCGGATTTAAAGTTACTGTAAGTATCATCTGTATTCTCCTCCCATACTATCTGGCATAGTCCTGCATCACAATCTGTAAACTTTCCCTTCCCTGATATACGTTGATATCCGGATAATAAATCATCTGTATCACGACATGACAGCCACCTGTATGATAAAGTCGTTCCTTTTCTGCTTCCCCAAAATTGTTTATCAGAAAATCATGCCAATTGTCCAAATCACCAAAAAATATCATGTCATAAGTCAATCCCTGCTCATCCATAATCTTATATTTTCCAACATTAGCATTCTTGCCAAGTATTCTGCCCTGCAACAGCCTTACCTTTTTCTGTGCAAACACTGGTTTTGCATTTCCATTGCCAAAAGGTTCTAATACTTTTAACTGTCTTGCAAAATCCAAGTTTACATAAGATAATGGCATAGGAACATCAATCAATATCTTTTCCTCAAAATCTTCCTCTGTCAGTCCACAATTTTGATTGAGTATTCTTCTAAATTCCTCTACATTTTCTTCTGGCAGGGACAAGCCTGCCGCCATTTTATGTCCGCCGTATCTGGTAAAAAGCTGTTTGCAGGCACTCATTTGCTCATACATATGATATCCTTCAATGGAACGTCCAGAACCTTTTACTCCCTCTTCCCCTTTTGTCAGAACGAAAACTGGCTTATGATATTTTTCTTTCACTCTTCCGGCAATAATACCTGCCAGACTTTCATGACACTCTGGCAAATACAATACCAATACCTTATCCTTGTCGTAGCCTCCCTGCTCAATCAGTTCAATTGCCTGCATGGTACCCTGCTTCGTCATTTCCTTCCGACTGTCATTTAATGCTTTTAATTCCCCAGCAAGCATCACTGCCTCATCCCATTTCTCACATTGCAGAAGCTGCAGTGCCTTTTGTGCAGTATCCAGTCTTCCTGTGGCATTTAAACAAGGTCCAAGAACAAATCCTATATGATAAGAAGACAACGGTTTTCCCTGCAAGTCATTGACTTCAAGCAATGCTCTCAAGCCAAGATTCTGTGTATGTACCATCTGCTCCAGACCATATTTCACAAGAATGCGGTTTTCATCCAAAAGTTCCATCACATCTCCCACCGTAGCAAATGCCGCAAATTCCAGTAACTCCTGCAATAATTTGTGATGTTTCTGCTTCTGGAAGCTATCCTTCTCCTGCAGTGTCTTCTTTTTATCCAGCAAATTTTTCTCATATTCTTCCAGCAAAACCTGCACAAATTTATAAGCCACCACTGCACCACAGATACCTTCATAAGGATAATGACACGCTTCCTGCTTAGGGTCAATAATCGCATCCGCTGGCGGTAATATCTCCCGTTTCTTCCCCTCCTTCGTCAATTCATAAGGCACTTCGTGATGGTCTGTCACAATCACACTCATTCCCAACTCTTTGGCATAGGCTATCTGTTCTGCGGCTGCAATACCGTTGTCACATGTAATAATCGTATCAATGCCATCCTCATAGGCTTCCTGAATCAAGGCATCATTCAATCCATAACCGTCTTTGATTCGATGTGGTATCACAGTATCAACTACTCCGCCACAGATACTCATGCCCCGGAGCAGAATATAGGTAGCACAGATACCATCAATATCATAATCCCCTATAATGCGAATTCTTGCTTTTTCTTCTATCTTAGTAAGCATAAAAAGCACCGCTTTATCCATATCATGTAAGAGTCGAGGCTCATGCAAATTCGACAAATTTCCCTGCAAAAAAAGGGCAATATCTTCTGTTTCTATGATATCTCTGTTCCGGATAATCCTTGCGATCACCGGGTCAATTTGAAACCGCTTTCCGATTTCGTTAAAATCAGCCTTCTTAGCTGATACCATCCATTTCGCCATTTTCTAAAACCTTCTTATTCTTCTAAAATTCCTGACAGGACCTATCACTTCTATACTTACATCCTGCCTGTTTCATTTTTCCGCAGCACCCTGCATATCTCTACCAGAAATTTTTCTTTTAACAAGATTAAACTTCCTATATAAGCCCCTGCAAAACAAACTGCTCCTAAGACCAGAGTCAAAAAATTGTTTAACGTTAATTGCAAAATCCAACTCGATGCAAGGGCTCCCACTACTGTTGCTGCCAGCATTTTAAACGGATTAATACTGTAAAATAATTTATGAAATGATTCCCTGTCTATAAAATACTGTACAACATACACAACTGCCTCTGCCACCATAGTACCTATGGCGGCTCCGGTTGCCGCATATTTGGGAATCAAAATTGCATTCAGGACTAAATCAACAATTGCTCCTGCAATAACAGAAACAAGCACTTTATCTTCTCTGCCTTTTGGTACCAAAACCTGAATCCCCATAATATTGGTAAAACCGATAAAGAGCAGGGTTGGCATCATAAACTGCATTGGCACTACCGCATTTTCATATTCACTTCCCGAAAATAAGAGTATAATAGGTCTTGCAAAAACAATGGCATAGACCAACATTGGGAAAGCAACAAACATCACAAACTGAAGTGCCTTTATGGTCAGCCTTTCAAATTTATCCAGCTCTTTTTTCTCCAAATAATAAGTCACTCTGGGCAGTAATACAGCACCAAGTGAAGTAACAATGCTTACTAACATATTTTTGATTCTGACTGCTGTATTATAATACCCCACATCCGCATCCGTTTTCATGAATCCAAGCATAACCGTATCCAGATTCAAATATATGGTCGTGGCGCAGGACATGGCAAAAAACACTAAAATAGGCTTCATATGCTTTGTTAAATTCCAGTGAAAATGTATTCTAAAATCAATCAACTTATGCAGATACAGGAAATTCAAAATACCAGAAGCAGAAGATGCTAAAATTGAAATAGCACCATACAGAATATAATCATCCTGCTCTTTTACTAGTAAAAACATAGCTGCCATTGCAACTACTTTAAAAAGCACAGAACACCATGCAATGTAGGAATACATCTCTAAGCCTTTGTAAAACCATTCTACGCCCAAAGTGGTAAACAAAATCATCGTACTGACAACCAGTAACAAATATTTCTCCTGTGCAAATTTCGGAACCAAAACAATGGAACCAAACAAAAGTGTATAAGAAATCAGACACATACCCACACTTATCACCAGAATTTCACAAACGGTCTTGTTTAATTCTTCTTGGTTATCCCGCACCTTTGCACACGCTCTGATTCCATAGGTAGGGATTCCCAATTCCGCAATAATAAGAAAATAATTGATTACGGACGTTGCAAAAGATACCTTCCCGATTCCTGCTGGCGATAATATTCTTGAAACATATGGAAATGTCAGTAATGGAAAAATGACGGTTGACATTGTCAATATGACATTCATGATAAAATTGTGAAACACAGAATTACTCTTTTTCATTGTCTGTTATACATCCCTCGTTTATGTTCTATCGTACAAAAAACTCCCATGAGAATTAAAGTAATAATTCCTTTGGGAGTTTCATTGTAACATTTTTAATGGGTAATTTATAGTACTCTATGGAAAAGTTTTACAACTAAAAATGAATTTTTAACTGCTTGTTTTTGCTTGCAACTACTTTTGCAAAC
>CAYVUF010000232.1:0-4100 GCA_964454605.1 uncultured Bacteroides sp. | reverse complement strand
TACCTTATATGCTGGTCGTTGGACAGCAGGAGGAAGAAGATGGTACGGTATCTGTTAGAAGTCGTTTTGCCGGAGATGAGGGTGTGAAGCCATTAGCTGATTTTATCGACCAGATTTGCAAAGAAATCAGAACCAAAGAGATTCGCAAAGAAGTTCAGTTGGAAGAACAGAAATGAGATTAGTATGAAAAGAACTTCTAATCACTCAGAGCAAAGGCTCTTTCGCGAAGAAGTACTAGGCTTGGACAAGCCTTTTCATACCTGAAAAAGCATGAATGCTTTTTTGTTACTATTTGAGTCACTGCATTGCAGTGACATGGGAGATTAGTATGAATCGAAGCATGAAACAGAGAATATCCTGCAAGGATGTTCTGGGATGGCTGCTCGTTGGTATCGGTCTTGTGATGCTTGGAAACAGTATTCGATTGTGTTTCAGTCGTGATATCTGGTACGATGAATTATTCACCATAGGGATGATAGAACATTCCTATGGTGATTTAATTGGTTTTACAGCAAGAGATGTACATCCGCCATTCTATTATTGCATTACTAAATTTATTGTTGATTTATGTAAACTAATATATGCACAGGCAGACAGCATTATGATAGCGAAAATGGTATCCGTAATGCCATATTTTTTCTTGCTTGCATATGTGCTGACTTTTATGCGCAAACGATTTGGAATCTTTGTAAGTGGTGTTTCTTTTTTTTGTATGATTGCAATGCCGCAGATGAGCGCCTATACCGTAGAAGTCAGAATGTATAGTCTGGCATTGTTTTTGGTAACCGCTGCTTTTCTGCATGCCTATGAAATTGTGGGCATGGGATGGAATCCATCTGAGAATGGAGTGAAAAAGGGGAAGGGGAAACTTCACTGGACTGCCTTAACACTTTATGGACTGGCAGCAGCTTATACCCAGTATTTTGCATGTGTGGCTGTGGTAGTTGTATATTTGTATGTATTATTTAACTTTGCTATCTGCCACATAGCAAAAAGAGAAAGCAACGGAAAGAAAAACATAAAGAACTGGTTGGTAAGCGTGGGAGTCTGTATGATAGGGTATCTGCCATGGCTGTTTGTATTAGTGTCCCAGATTACAACGGTACGTGAGAATTACTGGATTTTACCTCTTACCTGGCGTAATCTTGGTGGTTGTGTCAAGTTCCTTATGAAGCCGGCATTTACCTCGGATTTGCTGAATACCATATTGGCAGTACTCTTTTTCTTATTATATCTTGGGGTGTTTGGCATTTCTGGATGGCGTATTTTCCGGAAATATCGGCAGAAAGAACATACAGATAATTTGTCCCGGTGTTTGGAAACAACTGATGGGATGAAGTTCTGGTTCGCGGTTGCAGGATGTATGGTGCTGGGCGGTCTGGTTGTTTTTGGATTTGTTGCCTCTGCTTTGCTTCGCCCGATTTTTGTATACCGTTATATGATTCCGGCAGCAGGATGCTTCTGGCTTGGCTTTGCGATTTGTCTGGATGCAGTAACGACAGATGCCAGAAAATGCTTCCAGGTTCTGAAGATTGGCACAGTATTGCTACTATTGCTTGTGGGAAGCCGCAATTACCGCAGCTTTGTGGGAGAAGAAGAATATAAAATAGTGCTCATGAAAGATACAGAGAAAGCATTGGAACAGATTTCTCCGGAAGATATCGTGATTTATAATTTTGACCAGTTACAGGCAGTGACTTCGTATTATGTAAACTGCGAAAATTATTTGTGGTGCGGCAGACCGGAAACACTGATTTTGGATATGTTTGGAGAAAAGGGCAGTGTTGAGGACACCAGAACCCTTAAGAAGTGGATGGAAGAAGGCAGAAATGTCTGGTTTTTAGGCAGCTTTAACAGCCGGGAAGATATCTGTGATGCATGGGAAGAAGAAGGTATCCTGACAGATGAAAAAGGCAGTTATATGCTGGAGCGATACTGGTTTAATATTTATGAAATGACGATAAAAAAATAAAATGCATCATCATTTCTGGAAGCATATTTTTCAGAAGCGAAGGCAATAATAACCTATAATAACGCAGTGCAGTGTGTTATTAAGAGAAAATCAACAAACAGGAGGTTATTATGGCTGAGTTAAAATGTGGTGTGGAAAATTGTTTCTATAATAAGGATTGCTGCTGCTCCAAAGGAGATATTATGATAGGAGGTAAGCATGCTGGCACAAGCAAAGATACTTGCTGCGAAAGTTTTGCCGAGAAAAAGGGAGATTCTTATACCAGTGCGTTGAATCATCCAAGCAAAACAATCAGTATTGATTGCGAAGCTACGAAATGTATGTATAATAGTAATTACAAGTGTTATGCAGAACACGTAGATATCAAAGGCTGCGGCACATCCGGATGTAAGGGAACAGAATGTGCGACCTTTAAAGAGGCATAAAGGATTATACAGCAACCTTTAAGGATTCGTGTGAAAGATAAGCGCAACAGCTTATTTTTCACACGACCATTAATATATGGTAATAGAAATAAGGCAGGGAAAAGAATGAGAAAGAAGTTACTTGGCATTTTGTTGTCAGGAATGGTAATGGCTGCGTTCAGCGGATGTGGTGAAGCTGCCACAGAAGATGCCATGCAGAAAGAAAAGGATACGGAAGTTGTTCAGGAGGATGCAGAACCGGCAGCGGAAGAGCAGCAGGAGAAGGCAGAGGAAGAGCAACAGAAGGAAATCGAACTGGATACAGAAACCAAAGAAGAACTAACCAAGCAGTTGTTAGAAGAAAGCGAACTGGATACTTCTGTTATGGAAGGAAGCAAAGCCACCAGAGGATGCAATTTTACCCTTCCAGAGGGCTTTGAAGAAGCAGAAGACATGGAAGGAATGTATGTAACAAAGCGTTATCCCATCGATGCTTCGACCATTTATTACATAGAGATGAACAAAGACATTGCGCTGCAGCTTATGACAGAAGAAACTTTTCTGGAGCAGGCACAGGAGCAGTTTGTCCATAATGGGGAAATGGATGTGGATGTTTCTTTAGACAGTTTTGAGAGGATAGAGATAGATGGATATCCGGCATTCCGCATTGTGTGCAGTTATGTACTGGATGAGGTGAAATTTACCCATTTGGAATATGTAATCAATGCAGACAAGAGTTATATCATTACCTACTCCCAGACCGATGAATATGACAGGATGGAAGAGTTTGAAGCAAGTGCTGCAACCATTACGCTGGAGTATTAGAAAAATAAGCATTAAAAAATTTTATAAAGCTATTGACTTCTGGAAAATGATGTGCTATATTATTTGAGTGTGTTGAGCACATATACAACAAAGCAGAGTATCCACTCTCACCCTGCAACAATTAGGTTAGCAGGCGTTTATAATTAGAAACAGAAGTTTTGTTTGCGATTGTAGAACGTAGTGGATAGTTATGCTATCCACTTTTTTGTGTAATAAGAAATTGCTTGTATATATTGGTTTCATTTTTGAGGAGGGTAAAGCCATTAGCGAATTATTTATTAACGAACAGATTAGAGATAAGGAAGTGCGTGTAATTGGTGAGGACGGAGAACAGTTAGGAATCATGTCCCCGAAGGAAGCTATGAAACTTGCAGAAGAAGCAGGTGTTGATTTAGTAAAGATTGCGCCCACAGCGAAACCACCAGTTTGTAAAATTGTGGATTATGGTAAGTTCAAATATGAACAGACCAGAAAAGAGAAGGAAGCAAAGAAGAAACAGAAAGTCATTGAAATCAAAGAGATTCGTTTATCTCCCAATATTGATACCAATGATTTGAATACAAAAATCAATGCAGCCAGAAAATTTATTACCAAAGGTGACAGAGTGAAAGTAACACTCAGATTCAGAGGTCGTGAAATGGCGCATATGAACAGCAGCAAACATATCTTAGATGATTTTGCAAAGGAACTTGCTGATATCGCGGTCGTTGAGAAAGCACCGAAGGTAGAAGGCAGAAGCATGACAATGTTTTTAGCTGAAAAGCGTTAAGCTTATTCAGTTTAAAATAAACGATATCCGATTATGATATCTCATGAATTTATAAATACAGGAGGGATTTTGAAATGCCAAAAATGAAGACAAGCAGAGCAGCTGCGAAACGTTTTAAAGTAACTGGAAC
>CAYVUF010000231.1:0-4121 GCA_964454605.1 uncultured Bacteroides sp. | reverse complement strand
AATCTAAACAGTTATATTACAGAAGTAAGAATGCAGCATGCTAAAGAACTCTTGGAAAAAACAGATAAAAAAGTATCAGAAATAGCGAAAATGGTAGGCTATGAGGAGCCAAATTATTTCACAAAAGTGTACAAAAAAAGTTATGGAGTATTGCCGAGTGATGAACGATGAGAATAAAAATTTACTGTTATTGGGATAAAAAATTCTCTATAATCATGAAATAAAATTTCCTATAATTGCACCATAAACCAAAAAACATATAAGAGAAGGAGAAGAGTATGAAAAGAAGAATAGTGAGTCTGTTTATGACAGTGGTTTTGGGGGCAAGTATGTTGATGGCTTGTGGAAAGAAAGAAGCTCCGGCAGAAAGCGAAAGCAGTGAAAATGAGCCATGTGAAATTACTTATTTTACATGGGTGCAGTCTGCAGATGGCATTTATCCGTTAAATATGATTGAGGCTTTCGAAGAGAAGTACCCTTGGATTACGGTTAATTTTGAAATGGGTTCTCAGTATCAGCCGGAATACGTACAGGCACAGAAAGTTAGATTTTTATCAGGAGAAGGAATTGATGTTACTACTTTATATCCAAGTACATATGATGAATTTATCGATGCAGGATACTTAGAGGATATTACAGGAAAAGGATGTTTAAATGCATATAACAGTTCCTCTCTTCAGGAAGTGGACAGAGATGGAAAGGTGTACGCAATCCCTTATGCAAAAGATGCCGTTGGTGTAATGTATAACAAGGATATGTTTGAGGCAAATGGATGGGAAGTGCCTACTTCACAAGAAGAATGGCTGAAGTTGTGTGATACAATTGCAACGACAGGTATTACTCCAATGATTAACGGTGCAAAAGATGCATGGCCTCTTGCACATGAAGTATATCCATTTATGCATGAATTGTATGTGAACAACCCTGATATTTTTGAAAGAATCAATAATGGTGAGGCTAAATATACAGATCAGGAATTTGTAGATTGTTTCCAGAAAATATCAGATTATTTCCAGAGCTCAGCAGTAAGTCAGGAAGCTATCGGTTTGACAGCTGATCAGGCAAATACTTATTTCGCATCTGAAAAAGCAGCAATGATTTGTCATGGAGAATGGGCGATGGGCTCTATGATGGAGGCAGAGCCTACTTTTGAAATTGGTGTATTCCAGATTCCATATAATGAACCAGGTGAAAAACAGATTGGGGCATCAGAAGTAGGTCAGTATCAGGCAATTTGCTCAAACTCAAAAAATAAAGAAGCTGCACAGCTTTTTGTTGACTTCTTATCAAGTGAAGAAGGAGCACAGTTCTTTGTAGAATCTGCAAGTAACTTCTCGGCAGTAGATGGAGTAGAAACACCAGGTAAAGAACAGTGGAATAGCATTTTGGAAGCAGAGTCAATCCCATTCTACTATGACCAGATGTATACTGGAGCATCAGATGAGCTTTTCAGACAGTTGCAGTTGTTATTTACTGGTGATGTAACGGTAGAAGAAGCTTTGCAAAGTCTGCAGACAGCACAGGAGAAAAAATAAAAAATGAGTATAAAGAAGAAATGGGAACCTTGTCTGTTTTTGATGCCAGCAACCTTACTTGTTTTATGTATATTTCTTATTCCTTTCATCTATAGTATAGCTATATCATTAACGGATTGGAATGGAATAGCGAAAGAAATTAACTTTATAGGACTGGATAATTATAAAGAATTATTGCATGACAGAACCATTCATGATGTTTTGAAGAATAATTTTATATATTTTGTTGAAATTGTTTTTGGTCAGAACATTCTTGGAGTTTTTTTAGCAGAATTATTGCGTGAAAAATTTAGAGGAAGAAACTTTTTTAGAGCGGTACTTTTTCTGCCTACAGTAATTTGTACAGTAGCAGTAGGATTTATTTGGAATCTGTTATTGGATCCGGTAAGCGGATATATTCCAGCTTTCTTTACGGAAATGGGTTGGGATTCACTGGCATCTATCATATGGCTAGGGGATAAGAGAACAGCAATACATGTGATTTCACTTGTTAACATTTGGCAATGGGTAGGGCAGACGACCGTTATCTACCTTGCGGGTATGTTGTCTGTTGATGAAGCATTGTATGAGGCAGCACAGATTGATGGAGCGGGAAGATGGCAAAAATTCTGGAAAATAACCTTACCACTTTTGGCACCATCAATAACAATTAACTTAGTAACTTCAACAATTGGAACTTTGAAAATTTATGATCTACCATTTACGATGACAAGCGGTGGACCAGGACATGCAACAGAATCTATGGCAATTTCCATATTTACCAATTCGTTTACCTATAATAAGATGGGATATGGAACAGCGGTATCTCTTGTGTTATTTTTATTTGTTCTAATCGTCTCAATTATTCAGATGACGATTTTAAGAAAAAGGGAGGATGCTGTATTATGAGAACGAAAAAGCTGGATACATATGCATATGTCAGAATGTTTTTACTAATTATATTTGCAGTGGTAGCGATCGCGCCCTTTTTAATCTTACCACTGATTTCATTAAAAACAAAAAGTGAATTTTTATTGGACCCATTGTCCTTTCCAAAGGTACTTGATTTTGAGAATTATATAGAAGTATTTGAAAGAGCAAAAATTTTAAAAACATTTTTTAATAGTTTACTTATTATGGTAGGAACGCTGATTGTTGAAATTTTTGCAGGTGCTCTGGCAGCATATGCTATTACAAAAATGAATTATAAGCATGCGAATAAGTTTTCAATAGCATTTTTGTTTCCAATGATTTTTCCGGTGCAATCCATTACAGTACCGTTGTATCTTATTTTTAGAAAAATAGGACTGTTAAATACCTTTACAGGATTAATCGTGATTGATGCAGCAATAGGTCTGCCAGTAGTTATATTTATCATGACTAGTTTTATGAAAACTGTTCCGATGCAAATTTCGGAATCAGCATTTGTAGACGGTGCGGGACATTTTACAGTGTTTATAAAAATAATTTTCCCGTTATTAAAGTCAGTTGTATCAACGATTATCGTAATCTCTGGTCTTGGAATATGGAATGACTTTTATATGCCAATGGTCATGATTACAGATCAGAGTAAAAAAACATTGCCGCTGAAAATATATGATTTTATGGGGCAGTATTCAAATGATTGGACATTAGTATGCACATGTATTATTTTTGTAATACTTCCAATTATAGTATTGTACTGTATCATGCAGAAACACATTATTAGTGGAGTAATCGCAGGGTCGGTAAAAGGGTAATATCAATCTACTCGCATCCTTATTTTGTGGGATGCGAGTTTTTTCTTTAAAAATTGTGGATAAGTATAAAATGGAAAGGGACAGAAATGAAAGAATTATTAGTACAAGAAATTATGGATGGAGTATATCGCTTTCAGGAGAATAACAACCTCATATGTGTGGACTCCTATTTGATTGTTGGAACTATGAAAGGTGTTATGATAGATGGATTGGGATTCGGTGAAGGACTGTTGGAAAAGGTGAAAGAGATTACGAATAAACCTCTTTTTATGATAGTTACCCATGGACATTCAGACCATATTGGGAGTGGTTTAAAGGAATTTATGGATGCCGGACTGGAAATATTTTTTCCGTTTAAGGATTACTATATGTTAGAGGAAATCTATGGAGAGGCATTAGTAAATGCCAATATACAAGAGCTTGTTGATGGCATGACTTTTTTACTTGGAGGTTGTACACTCAGAGCGATAGCAGCGCCGGGACATACGCAGGGCAGTACACTATTATATTTGCAAGAAAAAAATATGTTATTTACTGGAGATGCAATAGGTTCTGGCAACATTTGGATGCAGCTTCCAGGAAGCAGTAAATTGACTTCTTATAGAGCCGAACTTACAAAAATTTTGCATTTCTTGGAAAAAAATGAAAATATAAAAATATATCCGGGTCATTCTTGCCAGATAAAACCTTATTTAGTGGATGACCAAGACTATTTAGAGAGTAGATATGTAAGTGAACTAGCAGAACTTACGGATAAAATTATTTCAGGTGAATTAGTAGGAAAAGATGTAGAGATATCTATAGAAATTGCAAAAGGGATTCAAACAAAACAGATAGTAGGAAATATAGTGGGAGAATATTGCTACAA
>CAYVUF010000230.1:0-4133 GCA_964454605.1 uncultured Bacteroides sp. | reverse complement strand
AGAAGCCACACCGGGACCTACGAATTCCATCACTTTATTCTTCACATAACCATTTCCAAAAACAGCTCCGATAATAGCAAGGGCAACGTCCTGCGGACCAACCCCCTTCGCCGGAGCACCGGTTAAATAAACACCCACAACTCCCGGCATATTGATATCATAAGTCTGGGAGAGAAGCTGTTTCACCAGTTCCGGACCGCCTTCCCCCATTGCCATCGTACCCAATGCACCATAGCGGGTATGGGAATCCGAACCCAGAATCATTTTGCCGCCGCCAGCAAGCATTTCTCTTGCAAACTGATGAATGACAGCCTGATGAGGCGGAACATAAACTCCGCCATATTTCTTTGCACATGTCAGTCCAAACATGTGGTCATCTTCATTAATCGTACCACCAACTGCACACAAAGAGTTGTGGCAATTTGTCAAAACATACGGAATCGGGAATCTGGTGAGTCCAGATGCTCTTGCTGTCTGGATAATTCCCACAAAAGTAATATCATGAGAAGTTAGTTTATCGAACTTGATTTTCAGCTTATCCATGTTCCCGGAAGTATTATGCTCTTTCAAAATACCATAAGCCATTGTATTTTCAGCCGCTTCCTGTCTGGAAATCTCTTTTCCGGTTTTGCTTGCAATCAATGCAGCGGCATCTGCCTTATCCGGAACAATCTCCGCACCATTAATCAGGTATGCACCGCCATCCATTAACTTAATCATGTTACTTCCTCCTGTACTCTCAACTTCACGTTCTCAATACGCTGCTTATTTATTCTTTGCGAAACAGCCTCTGCTGTGAACAATTAGAACTTCTTCTCTGACTCTCTTATCTCTACTGGAAAAACGCCGCTTTTGCGTTTTTCTGTATGAATAGGTTTGTAAATCAAACCGTAGAAGTTCTTTGCGAAACAGCCTCTGCTGTGAACAATTAGAACTTCTATTCATACTATTATATAGGATAACTCCCCACTATGCAATGAATTTCATTTATCATTTTACAGAATTATATCTTATATTTTTCATAATAATGATAATCTTCTGTTTTACAATTAACCTGCATGAAAACGCCATCTTCCCGATATTCCGTTTCCAGAACCACCGCGTTCTCATTCAGATAAGAAACAGCTCGTCCATCTGTATAAGGAATCAACAGTCTGCACTCTTTATAACCTCCAGCCAGCTTCTGCTCAATCAGACAGATTAACTCTTCCATACCAATTTTCTGTCTGGCAGAAAGATATATGCTGTTTTCTCCCACTGCCGGAATCTGTCCTGGAATCTGCTCAGGTGCAACCTTATCTGCCTTATTATACACATACAGCATCGGAATATCTTCTGCCCCTAATTCCTTTAACGTCTGATTGGTTACTCCGATCTGTTCTTTATAATGCTCATCACTGTAATCCACTACCTGCAGCAAAATATCCGCTTCTCTGGCTTCCTCCAGAGTCGAATGAAAAGCCTCGACCAGATTATGGGGCAGTTTATGAATGAAACCAACCGTATCAGATAATAAGAAAGCATGATGATTTTCCGGGGCAATCTTTCTGACCGTAGTATCCAGTGTGGCAAAAAGCATATCTTTTTCCATCACCTTTTTCTCTTCTACATCAATTTCATCCACACCATACAAATCCAGCATGGCATTGAGCAGCGTTGACTTTCCGGCATTGGTATAACCCACCAAAGCCACACGCGGCATACCGGAGGCTGCCCTTTTCTTACGTTGTGTCTGCCGTTCTGCACCAACCTCTTTTAACTCTCTGCGATACTCTGCAAGGCGATGCTCCAAGATTCGTCTGTCCAACTCCAGCTTTTTCTCACCGGCACCTTTGTTGCTCATGGAACCGCTTCCGCCGCCCTGTCTGCTGAGTGCTGCATGAAGTCCAACCAATCTTGGCAGCATATACTGCAGTCTTGCTACTTCTACCTGCAGCTTGGCTTCTCTGGAACGCGCCCTGCTGGCAAAAATATCCAGAATCAGAGTGCTTCTGTCCAGAATCGGCTTTCCAATTTTGTCCTGCAGATTGCGCATCTGCATAGGTGACAAAGAATTGTCGAAAATAACCACATCCGCTTCTTCTGCCTCTGCTGCTTCCCTGACCTCTTCCACCTTACCAGTACCAATGTAAAAGGCTTTGTGGACCTCCGTCAGATTCTGTTCCACCGAACCCACTACTTCCATTTCACAAGCCTGGGCAAGGCTGCCCAGTTCTTCTAAGGATAACTTAAAATCCTCACCGTTATTTAAATTGACTCCAACTAATAATGCTCTTTCCATATTCTCCTTGTACAAAAAGAGGCCTGCTCACTTCTGTGTCCAGACCTCGCTTGTTATTATTTTGCTGTTTTGCCTACTACTGTTTTCTTAGGAATCACAACTTTATCCAGTTTCCAGATATCGTCTACATATTCCTGTATGGTTCTGTCCGAAGTAAATTTACCGGAGCATGCTACATTCAGAATGGCACTTCTTGCCCAGCCTTTTTCATCCCGGTAAGCCTGCTCTACTTTTTTCTGTGCTTCTGCGTAAGCCTTGAAATCTTTCAGAATAAAGTAAGTATCTGCTTTGGATGTGCTCTGTGTATTTAACAGAGAATTGTATAATGGTCGGAACAAATCCGGGTCATTCGGGGAATAAGTTCCATTGATTAACTGCATCAGAACTTTTCTGACATCCGGGTCATTATTGAAAATTTCCATCGGGTCATAACCGCCATAGTTTTCATAACGGATAACTTCATCTGAGCTTAATCCAAAGATAAAGGCATTCTCCTCTCCAACTTCTTCCACAATTTCAACATTAGCTCCATCCATAGTACCAATCGTAAGTGCACCATTCAGCATAAACTTCATATTTCCTGTACCGGATGCTTCCTTGCTTGCTGTTGAAATCTGCTCTGAAACATCAGATGCTGCAAAAATAATCTCCGCATTGGATACACGATAGTTTTCAATAAATACCACTTTAATCTTACCATTGATAGAGGCATCGTTGTTGATAACATCTGCCACTGCATTGATTAACTTAATGGTTAATTTTGCATTTCGGTAGCCTGCTGCTGCTTTTGCTCCAAAGATAAATGTTCTTGGATAGAAATTCATATCTGGATGTTCTTTTAATTCATTGTACAGATACATAACATGAAGTATGTTCAATAGCTGACGTTTGTATTCATGCAATCTCTTAACCTGTACATCAAAAATGGAACGTGGGTCTACTTCAATTCCATTATGCTCTAAGATATACTGTGCAAGACGTACCTTATTCTGGTATTTAATATTCATAAATTCCTGCTGTGCTTTTTCATCATCTGCATAAACTTTCAGCTTGTTAATCTTAGGCAGGTCAGTAATCCAGTCATTTCCAACATGAGCTGTTACCCAGTCAGCAAGCAGCGGATTGGCATGCAGTAAGAAACGTCTTTGCGTGATACCGTTTGTTTTGTTGTTGAACTTCTCCGGCATCATTTCATAGAAATCTTTTAATTCCTGATTTTTCAGGATTTCTGTATGTAATCTTGCCACACCATTTACAGAATAACCTGCTGCAATTGCAAGGTGTGCCATCTTAACCTGTCCGTCATAGATAATTGCCATCTTACGGATTTTCTCCTGATTGCCAGGATATTTTTTCTCAATCTGAGCCACAAATCTGCGGTTAATCTCTTCTACAATCTGGTATACACGCGGAAGCAGTCTGGAGAACAGCTCAATCGGCCATTTTTCCAAGGCTTCTGCCATAATGGTATGGTTTGTATATGCACAGGTCTTTGTCGTAACTTCCCATGCCTCATCCCATGTTAAATAATATTCATCCATCAAAATACGCATCAACTCTGCAATTGCAACTGTCGGATGTGTATCATTCAACTGGAAGGTTACTTTTTCATGGAATTTACGAATATCGTTATGGCCACGCATATATTTCTCAACAGCTTCCTGTACGGATGCAGAAATAAAGAAATACTGCTGTTTTAAACGAAGCTCTTTACCTGCATAGTGGTTATCATTCGGATAAAGTACTTCAACAATATTTTTCGCAAGGTTTTCCTGCTCTACTGCCTTCTGATAATCACCTTTGTCAAAGGAATCTAACTGGAAGCATTCTACCGGCTCTGCATCCCAGATAC
>CAYVUF010000229.1:0-4164 GCA_964454605.1 uncultured Bacteroides sp. | reverse complement strand
GGACGGCAGTTATGTATCTGGGGAAAATTGTGGAGATTGGAGAAGCCAGAGAGATTTTTCAAAATCCGGTGCATCCATATACAAAGGCACTGCTGAATGCTGTTCCGGTACCGAACCCGGAAGAGAGAGAACTGGAGAAACGAATTTTACAGGGCGAAATCGGCAGCAGTACAAATCCGCCATCAGGGTGTCGGTTCCATCCAAGATGTTCATATGCAACGAAGGAATGCAGTGAGCAGGAACCGGAGATGGTAGCAGTGGCAGGAACAGAAAAGGAGCATTTTGTAGCTTGTTCCTGCAGCATGGATAAATAGGAAGGTGTAGGTTCATGGGAAAATATATCTTAAAAAGAATTTTGATAGCGATTCCTGTTCTGATAGGTATTACCATTATTGATTATGCCATTATGTGTCTGGCAGGCAGTCCTTTGGAAATGCTGCAGGGACCGAGAATATCAGAAGGAGCTATTGAGGCAAAGAAAATAGCACTGGGATTAGACAAGCCTTTTTATGTGCAGTATTTTGTCTGGCTGGGACAGCTTCTGCATGGAAATCTGGGATATTCCATTAAATCAGCGCAATCGGTCAGTGCCATGATTGGCAGCCATTTAGGACCGACTTTGTTATTGATGGGTGCGTCCTTGCTTGTCAGCCTTGTGATTGCGATTCCGGCAGGAATATATAGTGCAGTACATCAGTATTCCAAAGGGGATTATACGGTTGTTACGCTGTCGTTTCTGGGCAGCAGTATTCCTGGATTTTTCCTGTCACTTTTGCTGATTTATATTTTTACAGTGCGGCTGGGCTGGCTGCCTTCCAGTGGTATGACAACCCTTGGAACAGAAGGCGGTTTTGGGGATGTAGCCAGTCATATGGTTATGCCGGTGCTGGTGCTTGCGGCATCTATGGCAGGCAGCAATATCCGTTATATCAGAAGTGCGGTTTTGGAAATTTTACAGCAGGATTACCTTCGGACAGCAAGAGCCAAAGGTATTGGCAGATTTAAAGTGATTTATAAACATGCGCTGCGCAATGCGCTGGTACCAATTGTAACAGTGATTGGTATGCAGATACCAACTTTGTTTGGTGGTGCTATTATTATTGAACAGGTATTTTCCTGGCCGGGACTTGGACTTATGACGATGAGTGCTATCAGCAACCGGGATTATCCGGTTATTATGGGAGTGTGTCTGCTTTCGGCAGTGGTTGTGCTTGTTGGAAATCTGGTAACGGACATTATGTATGCGTTAGTGGACCCGACGATTCAACTGCAGTAAGCGACAGTGGAAGATAAGCATCATCGAAATTCGTAAAAAGAAATGAGATTTTGCGCAGATATTGAAAATGCAGGCAGAAGAGAGGCATGGATAGAAAATGAAATCTCAGGAGAAGAAACCGAAAACAATTACAACGGAAAGTTATTTTCAGACGGTTTTCAGACGGTTTAGAAAACATCGTCTGGCAATGTGCAGTTTGGTTATTCTGGCAGTACTGGGGGCAGCAGCTATTTTGGCACCTGTCCTTGCACCCTATGACCCGGATGCGATTGTCGGACCTTTCAGCGGAGCACCGTCAGCAGAGTTTCTATTAGGAACGGACCAGATAGGACGAGATGTACTTAGTCGTTTGCTGTATGCGATGAGGGTTTCCCTGCTGGTAGGTGTAATGGCAACCCTGATTTCTACGGTAATTGGTGTGATACTGGGACTGCTGGCAGGATATTTTGGCGGCGTGATGGATATGGTTATCATGCGTTTTACCGATATGGTAATGTCTTTTCCTTATATTCTGCTGGTACTGGTAGCTGCTTCTATTTTTAAACCGGGTATGTGGAATATTATTCTCATACTGGGATTTGTGGATTGGCCGGGAATTGCCAGACTGGTACGTGGAAATGTTTTGTCCTTAAGAGAAACAAATTTTATAAAAGGAAATATTGTGGCAGGTATGCCGCTTCGACATATTCTGTTTTCTGAGATTTTACCAAATACAGTAGCACCAATTCTGGTATATGCGACGTCGGTACTGGCTCTTTCTATGTTGGATGAGGCAGCACTCAGTTTTCTTGGTATGGGAGTGCAGCCGCCCACAGCCAGCCTTGGAAATATGCTGAATGGAGCGCAGTCGTTAACTGTGTTAACCAGTCAGCCATGGTTATGGGTGCCGCCAGGACTTTTGATAGTGGTGCTTGTGATTGCGATTAACTTTGTAGGGGATGCACTCAGAGATGCACTGGACCCGAACAGTGAGCAGAAATAAGCCAGAAGGAAAACGAATTGGCAGCAGAAAAGGAGCGTGCAGAAATGGCAGATATGGCATTGTTGGAAGAAGAGTTAAGGAAAGTCTTTTCCTGGTTTCATGAAAATCCGGAATTGTCTTATGAAGAATATAATACCACAGCAAAAATCCGGGAATTTCTGGAAAGCTGGCAGATAGAGATTCTCCCTTATGCTTTGGAAACCGGTCTGGTGGCAGTGATTCGGGGAACACAAAAGGGACCAGTGCAGATGCTTCGCTGTGATATTGATGCACTTCCGATTACTGAGCAGACAGCACTGCCTTATCGCTCGAAGGCAGAAGGAAAAATGCACGCTTGCGGACATGATATGCATATCACAGCAGGACTTGGGTGTGCTGTGCTTTTGCAGGCAAATAGAGAGAAACTGTGCGGTACCGTTAAAATTATCTTCCAACCGGGCGAAGAATCTTCGCTAGGTGCCTTGAAGATACTGGAAACAGATGTAATGAAAGGTGTGGAACTGGCATGGGGATTCCATGCAGACCCGACCAATGCTGTCGGCGTAGTAGGAATCCGGGAGGGCTATGTAACAGCCGCAGTTGACCGTTTTGTGATTAGGGTGAAAGGAACCGGATGTCATGGAGCACATCCAGATGACGGAATTGACCCGATTCTTGTTTCCGCAGCCATTGTACAGGCATTACAGTCTATTGTGAGCCGGAATGTAAATGCGTTTCATCCTTCATTGCTCAGCGTGACAAGAATCAGTGCCGGCACCACATGGAATGTGATTCCGCCGGAAGCAGTCATGGAAGGTACGGTTCGGACCATGGAACGGGAAGACCGCGTTCTGTACGAGAGAAAAGTGAAAGAGATTGCAGAGAAGACTGCACAGGCATATGGCGCAGAAGCAGTAGTAGAGTGGATTGCCGGACCGCCTGCAACATATAATGATAAAAAGATGGCAGAGCTGTGTGAAGCAAAGGCTATGGAACTTGGATTGGAAGTAGTGCTGGAAGAGAGTTCCATGGGTGGAGATGATTTTTCTTTCTATGAAGAAACGATTCCCGGCTGCTATGTGAAAATTGGAACCGGAGTAGGACATCCGATACATCATCCGGCCTTTGAAGTGAATCCGGAAGTGATTATGTCCACAGCAAAATATTTAGCAGAGATTTTATTGAGGAAATAAAATCTCTGCTTTTTCTCTGCTATGTTCAGGATAGGATTGTGACAGAAAATTTTTAGAAGTAATCCGAAAAGTATGGTTTTTCAACTGGTATCAGTCGTTCTAACCAGGTCAGCATATAATATTCGGTCTTTAATTTTTCGTGTTCATAAAGATAGGTTGGCCGCTTATATCCCATCAGCATGGTTGTAAGTGTGTTAATGGATAATTCTACAACATTGATGGATTGATTGTCATCCACTTTTTCACAGATGGTCTTGCCATCGTGCCAGGACAGCATATAATCCCCTTCGTTCCAGGGAGCTAATTCATCATGAACGAAAAAGTGAAGTTTCAAATCTTCCGGCTGTACCTGAAAAGGATATTCGGAAAGAAATTCTTTCACATCAATAATACGTGCCATAATATAGGGCGAAATGGTTTCGGTTATTTCACTGTCTTCAAATAAGTATGCCATTGGTTCACCGGAATAGTTGTCGCCCTGTACCTGCGTAATCATGGAAAAGTGCGCGCTGATATAATTCCACAGACCATAGTTTGCTTCAATATTCAGATATACCATTTCCTTAATATGAAAGATTTCATTGGCAATATAGTAAACAACATAGCCAAGTGGCTTGTGCTCTTTGTTGTAATAGACGGCAGCAATGATATCTTCATTATCCCAACGCCAGTATTCTTCCCAGGACAAAGTATCACGAATCAGAGCGCCATGTTTTTGCAGGGCAAAATAAGAG
>CAYVUF010000228.1:0-4218 GCA_964454605.1 uncultured Bacteroides sp. | reverse complement strand
CATTGCAGGTAGCGGTGAGTGCTTCTCTTGCAGTAGAACGAGTGGGAATGCCGGAAGCACAGATTATTTTGTCGCAGGCGGCTATTTATGTAGCCTGTGCACCTAAGAGTAATGCCTGCAACAATGCTATTTTTCAGGCAATGGATACGGTGCAGGCACAAGGTAATCTGGCAATTCCACCCCATTTGCAGGATGCTCATTACAAGGGCGCGGCAAAACTTGGACATGGAACCGGTTATAAATATGCCCATGATTATCCGAATCATTATGTGAAACAGCAGTATCTGCCCTATGAACTGAGCGGAACGGAGTTTTATCAGCCAACGGATAATGGATACGAACGTCAAGTGAAAGAACATATGAATTTTATAAAGGAAGAAGCTGCCCATGAATCAGAAGGAACAAATGGACAACCAGAAGAAAAAGAAGAAAAAGCGAACAATTGATAAAGCTAAGGTTGCAGAAAATAAGAAAAAGATAAAAGAAAAGAAGCGCAGGGAAAAACAAAAAAAGGCGCAGTTTAAGAAGCATATGAAGCAGCAACGGGCCAAAATGCGTATGGAAGCCCAACAGGGAACGGTTCTGGAGGATGAAATCAAAGTAGAAGAATCCGTTGTTGTGAATGAAGCAGGTGCGATTGAACGAACGGTTAAAGTGGAAGAAACCTATACAATTGAAGAAAAGCCGGAGGCGGAGAAGCAGCAGAGTAAAAAGAAAACGCGGAAACGGGCTGCGATGGTGTCAGCGGCAGCAGTGGTTGCTGCAGTCAGTATTTTTTCATTGGTTCGTTATCAGATGATTAAGACAGACAAGGCCAATGCAGCCATTGAAGCGATGGTACATATGGAGGCTGTGGAGCTTGCAGAATACAGCCAGACACAGCACAAGAAGGACAAGGTCCGGAAGGAAGCTGGAAAAGATGCTACCAGAGCTTTGGTAGAAGCGGCACGTTATATGATAAACGGATTTGAGAACCGTCCGCCGGAAATTGAACTGACAGACAGTAATACAGCGGATTTTGCGACGATTGAAAGCTGTGAAATCAACAGTGAAACCGGTAAGATTGACATTACCATGTCAGCGCCGGGAATTGCAATCAGTGATGATGGGTATTATTATCTGTTTGCCCAGAAAACCTATGAAACGGAACTGACAGGTGAGGATTATATTATTGAAGATCAGAAAGATGTGGATTTAGAGTTTTCTGTTAATCTGAATTACAATACAGCGGGTTCCAGACTGTTTTCCAAATTCGTCATTGCGGTACGGAAGAACAATCAGTTTGTTGCCATCTGCGAACCGAAATATATCACCAATCCGGAAACGATTGCCAAATATCATCCCACATTTTCAAACACCAGGTCAAAAAAAGGTTTGTTAGTAGACCCGGAGAGAATTGCAGGCGGTGAATTGGATGATTTAGGAGTCAAACATGCGGCGTATAACATTCCGCTTAGCCGTATCATTGGCAATACCAGCAATGCGTATTATCCTACTGTTTACTATACTTATAATGGACAGACTTATGCTTTTAATGGACAGATTGTGGCAGAATATGATTATATCTTTTCTGCATTAACACAGAAAGGAATTACGACAACTGCCATTATTCTGAATGATATGTCGGCGCAGACCATGACTTTGATTCATCCGAAGTCACGTTCCGGCGGTTCGGCACCATATTATGCATTTAATGCGGCGGATGCTGAAGGAACAGAATATACCGCAGCAGTGGCCTCTTTCCTGGCAAACCGTTATTCCGGCAGCGGACATGGTACGGTTATGAACTGGGTTATCGGAAATGAAATCAATGCCAGAAAAGAATGGAATTATATTGAATATATGGATACTGCCAATTATGTGGATGAATATGCCAAGGCATTCCGAATTTTCTATAATGCCATTTTAAGTGTCAATGGCAATGCCCGAGTTTATATTTCGCTGGACCAGCAGTGGGCGAAGAGCCTGTATTCGAATGGTGGATATGGTTCGAAAGAGATTATGGATGAATTTAACCGCAATATAAAAGCAGGTGGAAACATTGACTGGGCAGTAGCACAGCATCCATATAATTATCCGCTTACCAGTGCCAAGGCATGGAGTACTTCGGGCAAAGCAGGTTCTTATATTGTTAACTCGGAAACCACACCTGTGGTATCTATCCGCAATATCAATGTGCTGACAGATTATTTACAGAAGGAAGAGTTCCTAACCGATTCCGGTGAGGTACGTCATGTGATTTTGAGTGAGATGGGATATACTTCATCCACAGGACAGGATTTGCAGGCAGCATCTTTTATCTATGCCTATAAGGTAATAGAATCCAATCAGTATGTGGATAGTATGTTGTTGTCCAGACAAACGGATGCTTCGGCAGAGATTTCCCAGGGACTAGCTCTGGGTATCAATACACTGGGCGGCGGACGTAAGAGCATCTACAATGCCTACAAGTATATTGATACAGAACAGTCTGCCAAGTACACAGATTTCGCATTGGATGTCATTGGTGTTTCCAGTTGGAGCGAAATCATTAGAAAATATTAGAACGCAATAGAAGATTTAGAAAAGCTGTTCAATTAAATATTGGTAAATTGCCTGATTCTTTTTCTGCCAGTTATCGCAGATGGAAGAGGCAGTTTCCTCATCGGGTACGGAGAGTGTAATATCCACGATTCGTACCCCTTTTTCTTTTGCAACTAAATGGGATTCGTATTCGCCGGAAGTAGATTTGTAATAATCGGCAAGTATGGACACTTCATCTCTCATTTCCATTTCATTTTCCTTGAAAAAATTGTCAATTTCATCCTTGATGGAATCACTGATGCGGTTCTCAAAGAAAGTCAGCGTTTCTTTTCCCTCATCTGTAATGGCAAGATGGGTACGGTTGCGGATGGATTTGGCGGTAATCAGTTCTGCATCAATCAAATCCGCAATTGCCTGCTGCAGGGTCAGAAAATTGGTATACTCTTTTTCCAGAATGAAATCACCAATCTGCGATTTCGTCATGGGAAAATTGACCCGGTTGAGCATATATAATACGATTAGTTTATAAAGTGTTAATGGTTCCTGTGACATGGAATACCTTCCTTTTCTTTGTTAAAAAGGCATCCTTGAACGATGCCCCGTTGTTTCAATTCTTTGTGCAGGGAATTCAGGACTCCTCGCTTGTTTAAGCTCCAGAGAGGAGCAAGCAATAAATCTTTTGGACCATCTCCGGTGACTCTGTGAATGACAATGTCAGGGGATAAATGGGCAATGGCATCCAGCAATAAGTCCAGATACGCTTCTTGTGACAGTGTGGTAACTTGTCCGGTTTCATATAGTCTGCCCAGTTCTGTTCCTTTTAAAATATGAAGAAGCTGCAGTTTGATTCCCCAGATGGAAGCCTGATTCAGATAGTCGATGGTCTGAAGCAGTTGGGTACGGTTTTCGCCCGGTAATCCGATAATGACATGAACGATGATGGGAATCTCTAACTTTCTGAGATTCCGGACCGCAGTGTCGAAACAACTTAAGGGATAACCTCGCCGGATAAAGGCAGCAGTTTTTTCATGTATTGTCTGAAGACCTAGTTCTATCCAGATAAATTTGTCCGGAAATTTCTGTTTGATATCGGCTAACAAAGCTAAGATATCTTCCGAAAGACAATCCGGTCTGGTAGCAATGGAAATGCCTGCAATACAGGTCTGTGCAAGTGCTTCTTCGTAAATGCGGCGCAGATATCCGACCGGACCATAGGTATTCGTATAAGCCTGAAAATAGGCAATAAAGCGACTGCCGGTTTCTTTGCCGCGAAAGAGCCGGACACCTGCCGCAAGCTGGTCGGTAACGGAAGGATAGTCTGCCATATTGACAGCAAAATCACCGCTACCGCCGGCACTGCAGAAGATACAGCCGCGGGTATCCAGAGTACCATCGCGGTTGGGACAGGTAAGTCCGGCATTCAATGCAATTTTATATATTTTTTCTCCGTAAGTTTCCTTACAATAATCGTTTAATGAATAATAAGGTTTCATTTCTGGGTTGTTCAAATGCGGATTCGCCTTATTTCGTTATATGAGATTTTACTGCATTTGCCACGACTTCGGCAACTTCCGGGTTAAAGGCTTCCGGCATAATATTGTTTTCGTTTAATTCGCTATCTGGAACCAGTCCGGCAATAGCCAGAGCAGCAGCCAGTTTCATTTCTTCGGTAATCTGTGTAGCACGTCCTTCCAG
>CAYVUF010000227.1:0-4221 GCA_964454605.1 uncultured Bacteroides sp. | reverse complement strand
TGATAATATTCACCTTTATGTTTTATCAGACCAATATATATTTTATTTGTGAGAACCCTTCTAACAGTGTTTGCATACCAAAGGTAGCTTTTAGGATCATCATTTCTCCCTTTGTGCTTGTACCCATGTTCAATCATGTAGGTTTCAATTTGACGATTTCCATATCCTAGTGAGCGAAGTTCAAATACCTTCCGCACCTGCATGGCTTCGTATTCGTTTACCTGCAGACGTCCATCCTTATAATCATACCCGATTGCGACTGTGCTGCCGGCATGGTACTTCCCGGCCTTTGCACGTCCTTCTTTACCCATTCGCATACGTTCATTAATTTGCTCACGCTCCAGCTGTGCAAATACGCTGAGAAGTCCGATGAAGGCTCGGCCGGTAGGAGTGGAAGTGTCGAGGTTCTCTACCACAGAAGTAAAGTCAATGTCGTGTTTCATAAAGACATCTTCTATCAGATAAAGTGTGTCCTTCTGCCTACGTGACAGTCTATCCAATTTATAAAC
This sequence comes from uncultured Bacteroides sp., assembly GCA_964454605.1. Taxonomy (GTDB): domain Bacteria; phylum Bacillota; class Clostridia; order Lachnospirales; family Lachnospiraceae; genus UBA3282. The sequence continues at coordinate 3,712 of CAYVUF010000227.1, read as the reverse complement.
CAGGACCATATTAAACTTCTTGTTTCCGGCATCTGTTATCAAATTTGAAAGCGCCGGCCTTTCAATGCTCGCTCCGGATTGACCGCCATCTGTATAAATTTTATGTACGTTCCATCCTTTCGCAGAACAATAGGCTTTTAACCGTTCTATCTGTTCAGGAATAGAGTAGCGATCCTCATCAGCCTGACGCTCGCTGGATACACGCACGTATAAGGCTACCGTTATATTTTTTTCTTGCAAATCATTCACAACCTCTCTGTATTTTTTGGGAAGGTTATGCTATAATATTTGTGTGTTTGTTTCGCATAACCATTTTTATGGTTCTAAGAGCTCATCCTGTTAGCGCAGGGTGGGTTCTTTTTTTATAATACATTTAATTCATAAGCTAAGTAATACATATGCTTACATGGAACCCTTCTTTTTTTGAAGTCAGGGCAGGAACAGCGTAATAATGTTGTTTGATAATTCCCTTGATAACCTACGAAAGTAGCACATTTTGATTTTGGATATATTTTTTTAGGTGTTACATCCCCATTCATAGCCTTATCAATTCGTTCTTGCTGTTTGTTGGAATGATGTACATCATCCCATTTCTTCCATATTTCCGTTGCTGTTTTGCGATAGTAAAGTATTTCTGGAATAATAAATGCTATCCCAGCCGCAAAGCAAAACAAGGAAATAGGAATGACAATAAGTCCTGCACCTTGGAATGGTCCACAAAACAAAACATACATCCCCATATAAATAAAAAGAATAGCAGGGATAATACGCATCGTAAATGCAAAAATAAACATAGAACCTCCTTTCTTGATGATTCACGCACAATTATGTGCTTCGTTTTCTATCATAGCAACTGAACGATTAAAGTCGTCCAGGTCACCATTCATGATGTGTTCCAATTCATGCTTCAAAGCATTTCTCTGTTGCTCATAACTTAGATTCTGGTTGATGAAGATCACATAATCATCATCAATCCCCCTTGTACTAAATCCCTTCACTCTCCCTGATAAGCTAACATATTGTACAGTGTAGTCTATCATCATATTTTAGTTTTCCCCCTAACGCAAATATAAGTAAGATATTTAAGCAACATAGGATGCTTTTTATATTAGCAATGTTTCGTCACATTTTTATTCGTTGTAGCCTTTCATTCGCTTAACGATGTCAACTACTGCAAGGATATCGTCCTTGTTTAGCTTTCGACTTGCATCGAACAGAATATGCAATTCGGGATTGTCGTAGATTTCCTGCGCCATTTTGGATACTTCCCGGCTGACGTAGTATTCTTCTGGTTCGTTTTCATCTTTATCCACAAAATCTTCTACTGAACATCCTAAGGTGTTAGCTATAGCAGATAGCGCAACTAACTGTGGGTTTTTAGTTGTTCCAGAAATGATTTTATTAACAGTACCTAAAGGAACTCCTGATAATTCAGATAACTGTTTTGTTGTTAATCCTTTTTGTTTCTTTAGTTCCTTTATTTTTTCAAGTCCCATTTATCCACTTCCTTTCTTAGATATATTACGATTATAACACTAAAAATTAGAAAAAACAACCGAAAACGGTTAAAGATTTTACTAAAACGGAAAACATTGTCGTGATTTGCGATTGGAAAAGTAAGTAATATCAATGGATTGGAATTATACTGTAATAGTCAACAGAAAAACCATATTAATCCTAAAATACTCCCAAACGGTCAATAAATACTCAAAAACGGAAAATTATGGGTTGACAAACTAACCGAGAAAGGTTTATAGTAAAAATCGAAATAACCGAATACGGTTAAAAGAAAGGAGGAAAAACAATGTTTCGTGTCTTACTTGGAAAAATGACGGAATTAGATATTAGCTTTGAAGAACTTTCTAAGCATACAGGAATGTCTGTAAAGGTATTGAAGCAGTGCATCAAAACCGGTGAACGTAACATCCGCTTATTCGAAGCTGTTCGGATTCGTGATTATGTGGCACCGGAAATGACAATCGATGAATTGTTCAAACCGGTAACTAGCAAGAAATCAGAAACTGAAAATGAAGCGTAAAAGCAGAAAGGCGCGCAAATGAGAAAGACAGAAAATGCCCCTTGCGTAGCAACAGACTACAACGGAGGGTGCAACGTAGAAAAAGAAAATGGAGCAGCAATCGCCACCGGATACTACGGAGTAGCAGTAGCAAATGGAGATAAGACAATCGCCATTGTAACCGGAATACATGGAGCAGCAACCGCAATGAATCCTGAATCCCTGGCACTTGGATGGGGAACTCATTCCAAAGTAAAGGGTGTTCTCGGTTCGAACATTGCAGCCATGTACAATGACAGCGAAGGAATGCACATCTTAGTAAGAAAGGTAGACGGTATCAGTATTAAAGCTGATACGTGGTACTCCATTCAGGCTGGCGAATTTAGAGAAGCTGAATAAGGAGGTCGCATGGTTACAATCATACATATTATGGCAGATGGAACCGTAAAAGATGACATAAGGGGAACAGTAGTCCCTGAAGAAAAATGTAAGCAGCTTTATCGTATTATCACAAATACTGATAAAAAAAGAGGTAAATGAGAATAGGAGGGAAGAACAATGGAAGGATGCACTGAAAGAATGAATAAGATGAACCTTGAAACACTTATCAGCATGAATGAAAAAGGATATGTAGTAGACATCAACGATGGCAAGATTGCCAATATCCGCAAAGAAAAGGAGTGATGGCATGGAAATAGCCATGAAAAACGGAGAGCTCCTGATGCGGAACATGGACAACATCCAATATCAGTTAATCAGGAACACCGGCAAATGCAAATGGGATAAGAAACGACAGCTTCTTATAGGACCGGCAGACTTGGAGCTTTTAGAACAGTTACATAGAATCATCCGGTTACCACAGAGCATAGCAGCTGAGTATCAGAGGCTCAAAGCAGTGCAGGTAGCAATTGACGATGAGCGAATGAATGAGGATCCAAAGCCGCTGCTTGATTTACCGGTAAAGATTCCACTTTTCAAACATCAGGTAAGAGGTGTAAACATGGCACTTCTGACATTTGGAGTTGTGGAACCACCACAAAAAAATAATGAGAAAGAGGTTGCAGAGAATGGATGAAATTAAAATGGGTTCACTGTTTGATGGCTCAGCCGGCTTTCCATTGGCAGCAGTCATGTATGGAATACAAGCTGTATGGGCAAGCGAGATAGAACCGTATCCTATCAGAGTAACAACCAAAAGATTACCTTTCATGAAACACTACGGAGATATCAGTAGTATGAACGGAGCCGACATTGAGCCGGTGGATATTATAACCGGTGGTTCTCCTTGTCAGGACATGAGCGTGGCAGGTAAAAGAGCCGGACTCGATGGCGAGCGTTCTGGACTGTTCAGAGAACAAATCAGAATCATAAAAGAAATGAGGGAAGCAACCAATGGAAAATATCCAAGATACATGGTGTGGGAAAACGTCCCCGGAGCACTCAGCAGTAACAAAGGACAAGACTTCAGATGCGTGCTTGAAGAAACAGCGAGAATTAAAGAACCCGGATTTGATGTGCCTATGCCAGCGAAAAATAAATGGAGTACCGCTGGGCTCATCATGGGAGATGACTTCTCAATTGGATGGAGAATCCTGGATGCCCAATACTGGGGAGTTCCCCAAAGACGTAGAAGAATCTTTCTTGTCGCAGATTTTAGTGGCACAAGCGCCGGAGAAATACTATTTAAGCGAGAAG
>CAYVUF010000226.1:0-4222 GCA_964454605.1 uncultured Bacteroides sp. | reverse complement strand
ATATCGCTCAACTTAAAATTGCAGTATCAAATGAAGACTTAGAAATGGTACAGGCAGAAACTACAGAACTTTTATTTATTATTAAAGAACGCAACAGCAAATGCAAAATGTTAAAATAAGGACGTTAATATATTAAAATGGCAGTATTTAAGTGTAAAATGTGTGGTGGCACTCTAAACATTGAAGATGGTTCATCGGTTGCTGAGTGTGAGTTTTGCGGAACAAAGCAAACATTACCTAAACTTTCGGATGAAAAGCGCAGAAATTTGTACGATAGAGCAAATCATTTTCGTAGAAATAATGATTATGATAAAGCTTTGTCTATCTACGAGCAAATATTAAATGAAGATAAGACCGATGCGGAAGCGTATTGGTCTATTGTCCTTTGTAAATACGGTATCGAGTATGTTGAAGACCCTTCTTCACATAAGCGAGTTCCAACCATTAATCGCACACAGTTTACTTCTATTTTTGCTGATGAAGATTATAAATCTGCTATCGAAAATGCTGATGGTTATCAAAGAGATTTATACGAAGCGGAAGCAAAGGAAATTGATAAAATACAAAAAGGAATACTTTCTATTTCAAGCAAAGAATCCCCTTTCGATGTTTTTATTTGCTATAAGGAAACGGATAGCAGTGGCAGAAGAACTAAAGATAGTGTTCTCGCTCAAGACTTATACTTTGGTTTAAAAAATGAGGGTTTTAATGTATTCTTTTCTCGTATTACATTAGAAGATAAACTTGGTACGGAATATGAACCATATATTTTTGGTGCGCTGAACTCTGCTAAAGTAATGGTTGTTATAGGTACGCAAGCTGACCATTTTAATTCTGTTTGGGTCAAAAACGAGTGGAAAAGATATCTTTCTCTTATTAAAAATGGAGCGAAGAAAACATTAATTCCTGCTTACAAGGATATGGACCCTTATGATATGCCCGACGAATTTTCACATTTGCAGGCTCAAGATATGTCAAAACTTGGCTTTATGCAAGATTTGGTACGTGGTATTAAAAAAATAGTCTCCGCAGAAAAAGAATCTTCCACAAAAGAAACAATTATTCTTGATAAGTCACAAAATACAGCACCATTACTTAAACGTGCATTTCTCTTTCTTGAGGACGGTGATTTTGATAATGCTAACGAATATGCGGAAAAAGTATTGGATATAAATCCTGAATGTGCTGATGCTTACATAGTAAAAGCACTCATAGATTTGCACTTGTGTAAAATAGAGGAACTTGCTACAAGCAACACTCTCATTTCTAATAATTCTAATTTCAAAAAAGCAATTCGTTTCTCTTCGGAAAAATCTCGTTCCATCTTGCTTTCTTATCAAGAAGCAAATGAAAAACACGTTCTTGAGGTTAATGAAACTAAAAGGAAAGAAACAATCTATACTAACGCAATCATTCGTATACAAAATTCACCTGATGATATTGCGTACAAGAAAAGCATATCTGAGTTAGAATCTATTATTGATTATAAAGATTCAAAAGAGCAAATTGAGCATATTAAAAAAGTTCTTGATGGATGGTATCGTTATAAAGAAGAAAAAGCTGAAAAAGAAAGACTTTACGCTGAAGAACAACGACTTGAAAGACAACGTAAGTTTGAGCAACAAAAAATAGAAGAAGAACGCCAACAGAAAAAGAAAAAAATAAGTATAATTTCTATTGTTATTGTTTTTGTAGTTGCTTTAGCTGTTTTTATCCCAATAATAACTCACATTGCCACAAAAAACGCAGCAGAAAAGAAGGCTGATTTAGAAGCTCGTAATGGAATAATATTGGAAGAAAAGCAAGATTACTACATAGTAACAGGACTAGAAGCATTTAATGAAAATATAATTATCCCTAGTTCGTATAAAGGGAAGGAAGTAAAAGAAATTTCACCTAAAGCTTTTGCAAATACAAATATTAAGAGTGTAGAAGTTCCTGATAGTATAGTTTCTATTGGTTTAGGGGCTTTTAGTGGTTGTAGTAATTTGGAAAAAATCACATTGCCTTTCATAGGCGGTGGAGACGTAGAAGTTCCGGTAAATACAGGCATAGAGCCGGATGTTTTTGGGTATATTTTTGGCACAAGCAAATATGACGGAGCATATTTATCGGGGAATTCTATTTGTTATTATATTCCCTCTAAACTCACTACAGTTATAATAACGGGAGGGAATGTTTCAATCGGAGCTTTTTCTCAATGTAAAAACATAGTATCAATTATTTTGCCTGAAGAAAATATCACAACGATTCCCCAAAAGGCTTTTTATGATTGTACGAGCCTTAAAAATATAAATATACCCAATACAGTAGTTTCTATCGGGAAAGATGCTTTTTATAATTGCTCTAACATTGAAAACATATCTATTCCGAATAATGTAGCAGCAATCGAACAAAACGCTTTTTATAATTGTAATAATATCAAAAATCTTTATATTGAGGACATTGCAAGTTGGTGCGAGATTTCCTTTGCTGATTATTACAGCAATCCTCTATATTACGCAGAAAACTTTTATTTGAGCGGCGTTCCTATTGTTAGTTTAACTATTCCTGATGGTGTTACGGCTATTGGCGATTTCGCCTTTTATAATTATCTTGACTTGATAAGCGTTACAATTCCACCTAGTTTAACTTCTATTGGAAATTCTGCTTTTTATGGCTGTTATAAATTAATAGAAGTTTGTGATTTGTCGGAAGCTATATCACTTACAAAGGGCTTTCCCGATAATGGTTTTATTTCTAATTATGCTAAATCAATTCATACAACCTCTCAAAGCAATATAACAACTGTAGATGAATTTATTGTATATTGTAACAACAGTGAAAACGAGTATTATTTGATGGGTTATGTTGGTGACGAGACAAGCATTGTTCTTCCTGATAAAATCTCAAATAATAGTTATGGTTTGTATGATTATGCTTTTTATCGAAATAATAAAATCAGTGAAGTAATAATTGCAAACAATGTAAGTTCAATAGGTATTAGTGCATTTGAAGGGTGCTATTCCTTGTCTAATATCGTTTTGCCGACTAGTATAACATCTATAAACACAAATGCTTTTAAGGACTGCGCTAACTTGACTGAAATTGTAATACCTAATAGCGTATCCTATCTTGGTGAAGGTGTGTTAAGTGGATGCAGTTCGCTTGAGAATATAACCCTACCATTCATTGGTAGCGTAGCAAATCCAACGGAGCAGTCTAAATCAACGGTTTTTGGGTATATATTTGGACAATACAATTACACAGGCGCTACAGCGACTTCTCAAAGTTATGCATCTAGCGGAAATGTAATTCAATGTGTTACCTACTATATACCAACAAAATTAAAAAAGGCAACTATAACAGGTGGAAAGGTTTTATATGGGGCTTTTTCAGAATGTGTTATGCTAACAACCATAGTACTACCTAATGGGATAACTTCTATTAGCGAGGCTGCTTTTGAGGAATGTTTAGGACTAACGACTATCACAATCCCAGCAAGTGTAAAGTATATTGAAAAACAAGCTTTTATTCAGTGTACTAATTTGGTTGAAGTAAAATTTTCAGAAGAGTTAATTAGTATTGGATTACAGTCTTTTGGCTATTGCAGTAGCTTGAAAAATTTAGTCATACCAAACAGCGTAACGGAAATAGAAGCATATGCTTTTAGTCGATGCTCTAGCTTGACTAATGTGTCTCTAGGAGAAAAAGTGGAATATATTGGAAGTGCGGCATTTGAGTATTGCAATAATCTAGTAACCATAACTATTCCATTTGGCGTAAATTCAATTGGATTGGGCGCTTTTAGTGGATGTAATAGCTTAAAAGGCATCATATTCCAAGATGTTACTACGTGGTATAAAACAAGTAGTTCAAATGATTGGGAAAATAAAACAAATGGTACGGAAATAGACCTTTCAGACGCTTCTGCCAATATTTCATATTTCTCTTTATGGTCGTCTAGTGGATATTTTTATAAGTTATAATCAAGCTAAATAATATTAAACACCTCTTAATTTTTAAGGGGTGTTTTTAGAGAAAGGAGAAGAAATGAATCACTTAAAAGCGGTTGTAGAACATAAATTTTTCATAACTAGTCGTGTAGAACGCTTTAACTTAAAAATGGAAAATAATACTGTTTTGTTATATAGTGAATATGATAAACTTCACATTGAAATACTTGGGCGAAAAACAATAGCGAAACTAAGAACTCTATTTTTTGATATACTCTCTTTATTAT
>CAYVUF010000225.1:0-4268 GCA_964454605.1 uncultured Bacteroides sp. | reverse complement strand
ACCAATGACCTGGATGTGACAACTCTGGCAATTCTGGAGGATTATCTGGATTCGTTTGAAGGAATTGTGATTATCGTATCTCATGACCGTTATTTTCTGGACCGGTGTGTGAACCGCATTTTTGCCTTCGAAGGAGAGGGGATACTCAAGCAGTATGAAGGAAATTATACGGATTACAAGAACCGACAGAATGCCGGGAACGACGTAGAGGAAAAGAATACTGGCAGAAGACAGGATGCAAAAGAAGCGGAGGGCAGAACAGATGCTGCCGCAACGTGGAAACATGAGAAAAAATTGAAATTCAGTTATCAGGAGCAGCGGGAATATGAAACCATTGAAAGTGATATTGCAGCACTGGAAGAAAAAATAGAAAGGCTGGAAAAGGAAATGGCTACCGCGGCAACTGATTTTATCCGGTTGAATCAGATTGTGGCAGAGAAAGAAGAAGCGGAAAACAGCTTGGAAGAAAAAATGGACAGGTGGATGTATCTGGAAGAATTGGCGGCGAAGATTGCAGAGCAAAAGGGATGACAAGAGCAGTTCAGCCGGCATTGCTTATTCGACGAGGAATGATTATAATAGGTATGTGGTTGTGGCTGGATTGTTTCTGAGCGAAAAAAATTAGCCATGATAGCAGAAATGAGGAGTAGTGTGAAAAATCCTTATGTGGAAGATTTTCACACGCGAGATTTGTGTTAGTGCGTACTTGACACAAACTCGTTATGCGCAAAAAGCGTGCGCAGAAATGAGGAGTAATATGCAGATTATCATTGTTGGCTGTGGCAATGTGGGTTCCACATTGGCAGAGCAGTTAAGTTCAGAGGGACATAGTATTACCGTTGTTGATGTAGAAAGTCAGAAATTGCAGAATTTAACCAATAACTATGACGTGATGGGTGTTATTGGCAATGGAGCAAGTTTTGCAGTACAGAAAGAAGCCGGGGTGGAAAACGTTGATTTGGTGATTGCGGTAACCGGTTCGGATGAATTGAATTTACTTTGTTGCCTGATTGCGAAAAAGGCAGGTGATTGTCACACCATTGCCCGGGTCAGAAATCCGATTTATAATATGGAGATTGGTTATATCAAGGAGGAGCTAGGCTTATCTATGGTAATTAACCCGGAACTGACCGCTGCCGCAGAAATGGCAAGATTATTGAAATTTCCATCGGCACTTACTATTGATACTTTTACGAAAGGAAGAGTGGAAGTTGTAAAATACCGGGTAGAAGAGGATTCTGTGCTGTGCGATTTGTCTTTGAAGGAAATTGCCTCCAAGCTGAAATCGGACGTGCTTATCTGTTCGGTTGTGCGGGGAGAAGAAGTTCATATTCCAGATGGTAATTTTATCATTCGTGCAAAGGATGAAATTTCGATTGTGGGTACAACCCAGAAAACAATGGCATTCTTTAAAAAACTTGGAGTTCCGGTTTCCAGAGCCAAAAATGTAATGATTATTGGTGGTGGGGAGATGGCATTTTATCTTTCCAGACAATTGCTTGCAATGGGGATTCAGGTCAAGATTATCGAGAAGGACAAAGAACGTTGTGATGAACTGTGCGAACTTTTGCCCCAGGCTATGATTATTCAGGGGGATGGAACGGACAGAGATTTGTTAATGGAAGAGGGACTGACACAGGTAGAGGCTTTTGTGGCACTGACAAATTTTGATGAGGAAAATATCATGTTGTCCCTTTTTGCCAAAAGCGTTTCCAAAGCGAAGCTGATTACTCATGTACATCGGATTTCTTATGATGAAATTATTGATGGATTGGAAATCGGCAGTGTTATTTATCCGAAATATCTGACTGCGGCACATATTATTAAATATGTACGCGCAATGGATAATTCTCTGGGCAGCAATATAGAAACGCTGTATCGTTTGAATGATAACAGGACGGAAGCGTTGGAATTCAGCATCAAAGAAGATTGCCCGGTAGTAGGCATACCGCTTCAGGATTTGCGGATTAAGCCCGGAATCCTAATCTGTACCATTAACCATAGAGGGAATATCAGTATCCCTGGCGGACAGAGTATTATTCAGGTTGGAGATACGGTTATTGTTGTCACAACTAAGACTGGATTAAATGATATCAGAGATATTTTGAAATAGAGGAGTTTGTCATGAATTATTCAATTATCCGATATATTATATTTCGTATATTGGAGTTTTCAGCATTGTTTATGTCACTGCCTTGTCTTGTGGCAGCCATTTACCGGGAAAAGGCAGGGTTTGCATTTGCGGCAGTTATGTTGGGCAGTTTGTTGGTAGCAGAAATTGGCAAGCAGTTTAAGCCGAAAAGTAATGTCTTTTATGCAAAAGAAGGCTTCGTAACGGTTTCCTTAAGCTGGATTGTCTTAAGCCTTGTGGGGGCACTTCCGTTCTGGTTAAGCGGAGAGATTCCAAGTTATACCGATGCACTGTATGAAACCATCTCTGGTCTGACGACAACTGGAGCAAGCATTTTACCGGATGTGGAGGCATTGTCGAAAAGCGTACAGTTCTGGAGGCTTTTTACGCACTGGATTGGTGGCATGGGAGTACTTGTGCTGATTATTGCAGTATTACCTTTGTCTGGTGGTTACAATATGCATCTGATGCGTGCAGAAAGTCCTGGACCGACGGTTGGCAAACTGGTACCAAGGGTGCAGTCTACGGCGAAAATTTTGTACGGTATCTATATTGGATTGACGGTGGTACAGATTATTGTGTTAAAAATAGCCGGAATGAGTTTTTATGATGCCATTGTTTTATCGTTTTCCACATTGGGAACAGGCGGATTTGCCATTTTGAATACCAGTATAGGAAGTTATTCCCTTGCCATACAGATTATCTTTATTATTTTCATGATACTGGGAGCACTTAATTTTAACGTGTATTATCTGCTGTTAGTAGCGAAAAAGCCGAAAGAAGCCTTGAAGCACGAGGAAGTGAGAACCTATCTGCTGATAGCACTGACAGCTTCCCTTTTGATTACCTGGAACATCAGAGGTTATTATGAACATATTGGAATGGCTTTCAAGGATGCCCTTTTTCAGGTGATATCCCTTGGCAGCAGTACTGGATATGCGACAACGAACTATGATTTATGGCCGGAATTTTCCAAGGCGATTCTGTTTCTGGTGATGGCAGTGGGTGCCTGTGCCGGAAGTACAGGTGGCGGTTTTAAAGTATCACGAGTTATGATATTGCTTCAGGATATGAAGAATGAGCTGTTTCGTGTAGTGCATCCCAAGATTGTGAAAAAACCCCATCTGGAAGGAAGGGTAGTAGATGAAGTAACGGTATGTTCCGTAAAATCTTATTTAACTATTTACTTGGTGATTTATCTGGTATCTTTTCTATTGTTATCATTGGATAAATATGACTTTACAACGAACTTTACAGCGGTTTTGGCAAATATGAACAACGCAGGACCGGGTTTTCATGCAGCGGGACCGACCTGCAATTATAGCGGCTATTCTACTTTTTCCAAATTCATACTGATGTTTGATATGCTGACTGGAAGATTGGAATTATTACCGATGTTAATCTTATTTTCACCTAAGACGTGGAAAAAATATTAGTATGAAAAGGCAGGAGTGACCAAAGATGATAAAAGAAAATATCAGAATAAAGAAAGCTATCGTGCATATTATGGATTCTACGATTGGAATGCCTGTATTGTCCGATACGGAATTAGAATATGGTTCAGAGTTTGCGGATTTTATCAAAGAACATATTGCGAAAATAAGTTCAGGGGATGATGCCAAGGAGTGCCGCTTCTATCAGCAGGAATCGGAAATATATCATATCTTGGAACAATATTCGGATGATTTTTTTGTAGATATCAGTAAAGACATTGCCAATTTTTTGTATGAGATTATGAACAGCAACATTGATATCCCAGCGGCAGACCTTGTGATTACCCGTTTTCAATATGAGGATGGGGAATACCTTGCACTGCTTAAAATGAATTATAAATCCCTCTATACACATCGCACCATGGCGAAGGATGAGGGAAACAGCAATGAAATCATCAGACATAAGTCGATTTTGCCCTCAGAAAGTCAACGACTGACCGAAGCAGCAATTATCCGTCTGGATGATTTGGCAGTGTGGGTGGTTGAGAAAAAGTATGAAGTAAATGGAGAAAAGACAAATTATTTTTCCTTTTTATTCTTAAAATGCAGCAGCCATCTGTCCCATAAATCGAAATTATCCATTGTTACCAGAGCAGTGGAGAGTGTCCAGAAGGAAGGGTACGATGAATCAGAACGCTATGTGA
>CAYVUF010000224.1:0-4275 GCA_964454605.1 uncultured Bacteroides sp. | reverse complement strand
CCATGCAACCAGTAAAATTGTATCGGCAGATGATTTGACCCAGATAGTCAGTCTTGGCTTTCGAGGTGAAGCGTTGGCAAGTATTGCTGCCGTTTCTATGGTTGAGGCTATTTCCAAAGTACCGGAGGATTTGACTGGAGTTCGTTATGTGATAGAAGGCGGTATGGAAAAAGAAATGGAAGAAATCGGTGCCCCGGAAGGAACCACAATTTTAGTCCGAAATCTTTTTTATAATACACTTCCACGTAAAAAATTTTTAAAATCCCCACAGACAGAAGGCTCTTACGTGACGGATTTGATGGAGCATCTTGCGATGTCCCATCCCCAGATTTCTTTTCAATTTATTTTAAACAACAACAGTAAATTCCATACCTCCGGAAATAATGATTTAAAGGAAATCATTTATCGTATCTATGGAAGAGAAATCGTCAAAGAAATAGAAGAAATACACATAGAACAAGATGGTATTACAGTAGATGGTTATCTGGGAAAACCCATTATCAATCGTTCCAACCGCAATTACGAAATCTTTTTTATTAACGGAAGATTTATTAAGAACAGCCTGATTAGCAAGGCGGTAGAAGATGGTTATAAAGAGTATCTGATGCAGCACAAATTCCCTTTCTGTATTCTGCATTTTTCCATTGATACCAAACGGATTGATGTGAATGTCCATCCTACTAAAATGGAAGTGCGAATTGCAAATGGACAGGAATTTTATGAGTTGATTCAGAACATTATTTATCAGGCACTGCATAAACAGGAAATGATACCACAGGTTGAATTACCAACCCAGGAAGAGCCTGCATGTGCAGAGCCTACTTATGTAGGCGAAGAAAGTTCCTCCTGCAAAACAGAAATCGATAGGCAACCCAAGGTACACGCACCGGAACCTTTTGAAAAAAAGCGTATTGCGTTAGAAAATATACAGGTAAAAGAACCGGTTTTGTATGAGGCAAATCCAGAACCGAAGTCAGAATGGGAACCGGAACCAAAAGCGGAATCCAAGCCAGAATCCAAACCGGAACAGTTAAATTTATTTGACGATAAACTGCTTTCCGCAAAAGCCAGAGAGCAGTATGAAATTATTGGACAATTATTCGACACCTACTGGTTGATTTCTTATCAGGATAAGCTGATGATCATTGACCAGCATGCAGCACATGAAAAAGTAAAATATGAACGTTTTATCCGACAGTTTCATGAACATGAAATTGTATCACAAAATTTGAATCCTCCCGTTATTATTACATTAAATGGTCGGGAAAAAGAATGTCTGGTACAGTATTTTTCTTATTTTGCTGAATTAGGTTTCGAAATTGAGGAATTTGGCGGAAATGACTATGCCATTTCCAGTGTTCCAATGGATTTATACGGTTATCGGGATGCGGAATTGTTTTATGAGCTATTGGATGAATTGTCAGAAGAAACAACGGTCGGCAAAACGCCGGACAGCATTCACATCAAGATTGCAACGATGGCTTGTAAGGCTGCAGTAAAGGGAAATATGAAACTGTCCAGACCGGAAGTGAAGGCGCTTATTGAGGAACTTCTTTCTTTGGAAAATCCATATAATTGTCCCCATGGAAGACCAACGATTATTTCCATGAGCAAATATGAATTAGAGAAAAAATTTAAAAGAATTGTAACATAGAGGTATTTTTGTATGAGGGAATCGCATACTGGAAAACTTGAGAAAAAACTACCACTTGTCATTCTGACAGGGCCGACTGCTGTTGGGAAAACAGCCTTATCAATTTCACTTGCAAAAGCGATTCGGGGCGAAATTATTTCTGCCGATTCCATGCAGGTGTACAAATATATGGATATTGGTTCAGCCAAGATTATGCCGGAAGAAATGGATGGTGTGCCGCATTATCTGGTAGATATTCTGGAACCTACAGAAGAGTTTCATGTGGTGAAATTTCAGACACTTGCCAAAGAGGCAATGGCAGAAATCTATGCCAAAGGCAAGATTCCCATTCTGGTCGGCGGTACAGGCTTTTATATCCAGTCGGTTTTATATGATATTGATTTTACCCAAAGCGAAGAAGATGAAGCCTTTCGCGCAGAGCTGGAACAGTTTGCGAAAGAAAAGGGAACAGAAGCCTTATTTGAAAGACTGCGGGCAGTCGACCCAAAATCCTGTGAAGTCATTCATGCCAATAATATAAAACGTGTAATACGTGCGATTGAATTTTATGAAAAAACAGGAAAACCTATCTCTGAGCATAACGAAGAACAGCGGGACAATGAATCCCCTTATAATTTTGCTTATTTTGTATTAAACGATGACCGGGCTGAAATTTATGAACGGATTGACAAACGAGTGGATAAAATGCTTGCAGCGGGACTGGTGGATGAGGTGCAGAAGCTGAAAAATATGGGCTGTACCAGAAATATGGTATCCATGCAGGGACTTGGCTACAAAGAAATATTGGAATATCTGAATGGTGAATGCACATTGGAGGATGCGGTTTATCGAATCAAACGTGATACCAGACACTTCGCCAAAAGACAGCTTACCTGGTTTCGTCGTGAAAAAGAAGTTGCATGGGTGACAAAAGATGATTTTGAACTTATGCTTAAGATGTTAGAAACAAAGGAGATTATACCACATGCATAAATTAGAAGAACAGTACAGTAAGTTTCAGATTACCACAGAGGTTCTGGACTTTAGTCAGGAAATATTAGACACGCTTGCAGACCGTTTCCGCCAGATTGATGAAACTGCGGAAATCAACCAGTTGAAAGTCATTGAAGCAATGCAGAAATGCAAAGTCAGTGAAGCCTGTCTGTATGGAACCACAGGCTATGGTTATAACGATTTGGGACGAGATACGTTAGAGCAGGTTTATGCCGCTTTGTTTCATACCGAAGATGCACTGGTTCGTCCGCAGATTACCTGCGGAACTCATGCGCTTGCCCTGGCGCTTATGAGCAATTTACGTCCAGGGGATGAATTGTTATCTCCTGTGGGTAAACCCTATGATACCCTGGAAGAAGTGATTGGTATTCGTCCTTCCAAAGGTTCTTTGAAAGAATATGGGATTACTTACCGTCAAGTTGATTTATTGGCAGATGGTAGCTTTGACTATGACAATATCAAAAAAGCAATCCATGATAAAACAAGATTAGTAACCATTCAGCGTTCCAAGGGTTATCAGACCAGACCTACTTTATCGGTTACCCAGATTGGGGAACTGATTGCATTTATCAAAGGCATCAAGCCGGACATTATCTGTATGGTTGACAATTGCTACGGAGAATTTGTAGAAACCATAGAGCCAACCGATGTGGGAGCGGATATGGTTGTTGGCTCTTTGATTAAAAATCCTGGTGGCGGCTTAGCGCCTATCGGTGGTTATATTGCCGGAAAAAAAGAATGTGTGGAAAATGCTGCTTACCGTCTGACATCTCCCGGGTTAGGAAAAGAAGTTGGTGCTTCTCTGGGTGTAATGTCTTCTTTCTATCAGGGATTGTTCCTGGCACCAACCGTAACTGCGAGTGCCTTGAAAGGTGCTGTATTTGCTGCTAGTATTTTTGAAAAAATTGGTTTTCCAGTAATTCCAAACAGTACGGAAAGCCGTCACGATATTATTCAGGCAGTCACTTTTGGTAAACCGGAGGGTGTTATTGCTTTTTGTCAGGGAATACAGGCGGCAGCTTCGGTAGACAGCTTTGTTACACCGGAACCATGGGATATGCCGGGATATGATTCGCAGGTTATTATGGCAGCCGGAGCTTTTGTGTCTGGTTCTTCCATTGAATTAAGCGCGGATGGTCCTATTAAACCACCTTATGCAGTTTATTTTCAGGGCGGGCTTACCTGGCCTCATGCAAAACTGGGCATTTTGAAGGCGTTACAGAATCTGGTAGATAAAAAAGTGATTTCCACAGATTTTAAACCTTTATAAAAACACACTGAAAAAATTAGCAAACTGAAAAATTGGCAAATTTTGTATACATAAAATGTTCTTTGTGATAAAATAGATTGGATATTTGCTTGGAGGTATTTATGAAGAAAAATAAGTGGGCGTGTTTTTTACTGATATTATCAGGAATTGTTATCGGCGGATTTATTGGTAATTTATTACCTCTGGAATGGCTGAATTATGGACAATCTTTTGGTTTATCATCTCCAATTGTATTGGATTTAGGTGTTTTGTGCATTACTTTTGCGCTTTCCATCAAAATTACCATAGCAAGTATCATCGGTATTGTGCTTGCAATTATCATATACCGTTATATCTGATTCCCCTTGCACCGGAGAGA
>CAYVUF010000223.1:0-4288 GCA_964454605.1 uncultured Bacteroides sp. | reverse complement strand
GGGTAATAGTACCCCCTACATGTGATATGTCATATACGCGTACGCGCGCGAGGGCTGTAGTTGTGAGAAAGGGATTTAAGGATGAGAGAAAAAGAGTTGGAGCAGTTGTTTAAAGACAGAGTGAAAAAAAGGGGCGGTAAGGCTTACAAGTTTGTATCACCCGGTACCAGTGGTGTACCAGACAGGCTTGTTGTACTACCTGGTAATAAAGTCGGTTTTGTAGAACTGAAAGCGCCTGGGAAAAAGTCAAGTCTGGAGCAGTGCTATCAGCAGCGTAAACTTGAAGATATGGGGTGCTATGTGGCGGTTATTGACAGTCCTGAGATGATAGACGTAGTTATACGGGAAATTCAAGAACATGGAGCGGATTGTGCATTGCATGACATATCGGCAAATGGGAGGGTGTTATGAAATTTATACCGCACGACTACCAGAGATATTGCATTACACGAATATTGCAGGACGAAGCACTTGCCTTGTTTTTAGATATGGGACTTGGAAAAACCGCCATTACGCTGACCGCTGTAAATGACCTTCGGTACAATCGTTTTCTGATTCGCAAGTGTCTTGTGATAGCCCCGAAGAAAGTGGCAGAAGATACTTGGACCAGAGAGCAGGAAAAATGGGATCACTTAAAGCTGCTAAAAGTAGTTCCGGTACTAGGCAGCCAGACGAAAAGAATTAAGGCAATCAACAGTCCCGGAGATGTGTTTGTAATCAACCGAGAAAATGTTCCCTGGTTAGTGGACTACTACCGGAACGACTGGCCGTTTGATATGGTGGTAATTGATGAGATGTCAAGCTTTAAGAATCATCAGGCGAAAAGATTTAAAGCCCTTAAAAATGTGCGGAGACACATAAGTCGTCTGATTGGACTTACCGGCACTCCAACACCAAATGGTCTGACGGACTTGTGGGCACAGATATATCTTCTCGACGGGGGAGCGCGTTTAGGAAAAACCATCACAGAATATCGAAATAATTATTTTACCCCGGCATCCAGAAATGCAACCACGATATTTTCTTATGAGCCACTTCCGGGAGCCGATGAGCAGATACAGGAAAGAATAAGGGATATCTGTATCAGTTTATCCGCTAAAGACTATTTATCATTACCGCCATGCATCAGTAATGTGCGATACATAAAACTGGATTCCAAAGCACAGAAAGCATACGACACGTTGGAGAAGCAGCGGATATTAGAACTGCAGGAGGAGACACTGGATGCCGGCAGTGCAGCGGTACTAGGAAATAAACTTTTACAACTTGGAAACGGCGCGGTGTATCTGACCGAAGAGAAGGTAGGAGCTGATGGTTGTGTGAGAGAAGAGAAAAAGGTTATGGAAATCCATGACAATAAGCTGGAAGCCTTTAAGGAACTGGTAGAAGCAAGTGCCGGACAGCATATGTTAGTTTTTTATAATTTTCAGCACGACAGGGACCGAATACTAAAGTCTTTGGAAAAATCCGGTTTACGTGTTGGACTTTTAAACACGTCAAAGGATATCACAAATTGGAACGATGGGAAGATAGATATTCTTTTGGCGCATCCTGCGAGTGCTGCATACGGGTTAAATTTACAGGACGGTGGAAATGTTGTTGTGTGGTTTGGACTAAATTGGAGCTTAGAACTCTATCAGCAGGCAAATGCAAGATTGTTCAGGCAGGGACAAAAGCAAACGGTATTCATCCATCATCTGGTCGTTGCCGGAAGTGTGGATGAGGATGTACTAAATGCCCTGAACCGAAAAGAAGAAGGGCAGACAGCGTTACTGGAAGCGTTGAAAGCAAAAATAGATAAATACAGAATGGAGGAAATGGGTAAATGAAAAAGACGTGCAAAGGTTGTTATGCAGCAGAAACAGGTGGACATCCCTTGTGTGGAGAACCACGAGGATGTAGCTTGGGATATAGAACGGACAATGAAGGAAATCCGATGGAAGAATGTCCCAAACCAAAGTCATGGAAAGCCTTAAAGAAAGAGTCTAAAAAAGGAGATTGATTCAGATGCAAGAAGTATTAGAGAAGATAAAAGAGAAAATCGGGGATGAAGCATTGGAACACGCAATAACGGGTCAGCAATTAGACCGGGACGGCTATTATGTCGAAGCAGAAAAAGAATATATCAAAAGAGATTCTTTGAATAGAGCAATTGATATTGTTAACCAGGTAACAGAAAAGTATAGAAACAACAAAATGAATTAAGATTTTACCGAAAGGCGGTGAATAATGAAAGCCATATTTTATCTAAAACAGATTGAGATTATGGATGCAAGAATAAATTCAATCACGAAAGAAATACAGATGCTTTTAACATTAGCAACGAATACAACGTCAGCAATGGGTGGCGAGAAGGTACAAGCTTCTGGCAGTCAAGAAAAGATAGCTGATTGTGTTGCCAAAATGATAGATTTGCAATCAAAGTTGACAGCCGATATAGATAAACTTTTGAATTACAGGAAAGAGGCGTTCAATATTCTCTTAAAGTGTGACTCGGATCATATTGAACTACTGTATAAAAGATATTTTGAATATAAGGACTGGCAGCTGATAGCCGAAGAAATGGGATTCAGCTATAAATGGGTTTCTAGCGGATTACATCAACGAGCATTAGCAAGGTTTCAGAAAGCGTTGGATAGCCACATGGCATTAGTAGAAAGGGTGGTTTTATGAAATACAAAGTTGGATGGAATGATTACATAGACAAAATTTTAGAAGGAGATAAGCAATGATTATTAGAACACAGGATAAAAAAGGTATTGTCAATCTGAATAATATTGACACGATTGATACACACGATAAGCAGGTAAGATATTTTAGTGGTGGTGGAATAGAAACAATGGGATTACTTGGTACATACTCCACCGAAGAAAAAGCAATTAAGGTGTTGGATATGATAGAAAACTCTGTCAGAAACATTGCATTTACAGGCGATGTGGTGTTTGTTATGACACAAGATAGCGAGGTGTAGACCATGAAAGAATTTATAGAAAAGCTGATTGAGAGGTTGGAAGAAAGAGTAAAAGAAAACACAAATGAGGATATGTCATATAAGATACCTTATTTTGGTTTAGAAATTGCGTTGAAAATCGTCAACCAACTTGCAGAGGAATATAACGACGGGTGGATTTCTATTGATGAGAGGTTTCCGGAGAATGACAATTATATATTGATGTCATTTGCAAATTTTAGTCTTCCACAAATAGGAAGATACGAAGAAGACTCAGAAGATGGAGCATTCTATCTGGGAGATGAATTAGAAACTTGTGTATCACAGAATCTAATTGTGAATGCATGGCAACCACTTCCAGAATCTTATCAGCCGAAAGGAGAGTAGTTATGAAATACTGTAATAAATGCGGATTTATAATCAGTCAATGTGAATGCAAGAAAACCAAGACCAATTTTGATATCTGTTGCGAGAGTATAGAAAATATGGCACAGGTCATTGATATTGCAAAATGCGGATGGACTAAGGAACAGATTATTGCTTGGTTACATTCAGAAGCGGAGGAATAGCATGATTGAATATGCAATCAACAAAGATTTCCAAAAATATGTTGATAAATACAGAAAATCAAGAGAAGTAGAACTTGATGAAGCTTTGAAACACAAATTAGTCCAAAATGTAGAGGATTATTACAAAGAAATGAGAATAGCGCAAGGATAGGGAGTGATGAAAACGATAAAATCAGATTTGAAGAAGCAGAAAATATACGAAATGTACGGAGCTGGGAAAACAATAGAAGAAATCGCAGCGGAAACCGGTTACAAGGAAAGTTCAGTTCGTATATACATAAACAAAGCCGGATATAACAGAAAGGTTTATTTTGATGATGTGGTTACAGACATTTTAAAAATGAGAAAAGAAGGAAAGCTGTTAAGAGAAATTGCAAAAGAAACTGGATTATCAGAAGGTACTATATCAACTAGGCTTTGTAAATTAGGTTATCATCAATATACGAAAAAGGGTGTTGAAGAGAGCAGGGAAAGAATATGAGTTGTCCAAACTTCAATACGCAGAACCGAGGAAAAGTAATACTTATAAGATTACCATATGCGGACAAGCTTATCTGGATGTGACTGAGGTAATGTTTCCAATGTAATATTCTGTATGGAATACAATATTCACTAGGGAATAACTTAATGCAATGCGTACTTTGAAATTGAATATTGGTGGTTGGTGTGGTATGATGTAGAAGAAATAACTTTAAGGTAAGGAAATATATGAAATTAATAACAGCAACAGGTGCATCAATTGTTTTGTTATTTCTTTTGGTTTTTATAT
>CAYVUF010000222.1:0-4354 GCA_964454605.1 uncultured Bacteroides sp. | reverse complement strand
TGAATCCTGGATATGTAGAAGAAGAGATAACAGGTATTCCAACCTTTGAACCATCCTTTCATCTTCCTGCAATATGGATTACGGAAGGACAGAGAGAACGGGCAGAGAGTATGGGATATACCGTAGTTGACCCGCCTTCTATTATCGCAACACATTTAACAGAAATTATCAGACAGCACATAGCAGAACTGCTTACCAGACAGGACGTACAGAATCTTGTCAACAATTTGCGGGAATCCAATCCTTCTCTGGTAGACGAACTGGTTCCGAAGCTGCTTGGACTGGGTGAGATTCAGAAGGTATTGCAGAATCTTTTGCAGGAGGGTATCTCTATCCGGGATTTACTTACGATATTTGAAACTTTGGCAGACTATGCACCGACAACAAGAGATTCCGATATTTTAACGGAATATGTCAGACAGAGTCTGAAACGTGCAATCTCCAATAAATTTTTCCCGGCAAACGAAACAACCAGTGTGGTTACACTTGACCCGAAACTGGAGCAGGAGATTATGGGAAGTGTGAAACAGACAGAACAGGGCGCTTATCTGACCCTTGACCCTGCGAAAACGAAGGCAATTATGGATTCTGTCGGTACAGAAGTTAAGAAACTGGAAGACATGGGCAAAGTGCCGATTGTACTTACTTCACCGATTGTACGTGTATATTTTAAGAAATTAACAGAAGATTATTACAAGGATTTGGTCGTTGTGTCTTATAACGAGGTGGAATCCAATATTGAATTACAGTCAGTTGGGATGGTGACAGCATAATGATTATCAAGAAATTTTTAGGAAAAACAGAACAGGAAGCAATCGACAATGCCAAAAAAGAGCTGGGCGCAAATGTGGTTGTCATGAACGTAAAAAGCGTTAAGCGAAAAGGTCTGTTCAGCTTCTTAAAACCACAAATGAAAGAGGTAACGGTTGCACTGGAGGAAGAAAATACGGTCAATCAGGATAAAGTCAGTGCTGAGATGAAAGCCGCTGTTTCTGCGATAAACAATGTGGTGGTATCCAGCATGAACAATGCACAGAACCCAGGAGTGCCGAAGGAGACTGAAAAACAGCAGACTGGGGCAACCTCCCAGGGTGTAGTAGCATCACAGGTTCTTCCAGAGCAGACTGTGGAGAAGAAGGAAAATAATGCATTAGAAGAAAAATTGGACAGTTTACAGTCCCTTCTGAAACAGCAGCTTCAGAAACCGGAGCCGGAGAAAGAGGAGCCGGAAGAGAAAGAAGTCAGTGAAACCGATAAATTTATGCAGCTTCTTCACACCACTATGTTAGAGAATGAAGTGGATGAGAAGTATGCAAAGCAGGTAATTGAGGAAATTGAAAAAATCAATAAACCCAATACGCCATTTGACTATGCCCTTGCTAATACGTATCAGAAAATGGTTCTGAAATTTGGTAAGCCAGCAGGGATTACCCCTTCGGAAAAAGGAGTAAAGGTTGTGTTTTTTGTTGGTCCCACAGGCGTAGGCAAAACCACAACGATTGCAAAGATTGCATCGAGATTTTGTGTGGATGAGAAAAAGAAGGTTGCTCTGTTAACAGCGGATACTTATCGTATTGCAGCGGCAGAACAGTTGAGAACTTACGCGAATATTCTGGAAGTACCATTTCGTGTTATCTATGCAGTAGAAGAAATGGAACAGGCACTGGTTGATTTTAAGGACTATGACTATATTTTTGTGGATACAGCAGGTCATTCCCACCAGAACGAAGCACAGAAAGAGGATATGAGTAAGTTTATTCATTCCGTAGATGACATGGCGGAGAAAGAAGTTTTTCTGGTACTGAGTGCAACAACGAAGTATCGGGATTTAATCAGTATTGCAGATGCTTATCAAGAGATTGCAGATTACAAACTTATTTTTACCAAATTGGATGAAACAATCACACTGGGAAATTTGTTGAATCTGAAGTTATATACAGGTGCATCTCTTTCCTATGTAACCTGTGGACAGAATGTGCCGGATGATATTGAAGATTTTAACCCACAGAAAACGGTAAAAAGATTACTTGGAGGGAAAAAATAAGGAGGACATTGAATGGACCAGGCTGAACAACTAAGAAATATAATAAAAGGAAGCAGCCAGCCACAACGACCTTTAGCAAGAGTCATTACTGTTACCAGTGGAAAAGGCGGTGTGGGAAAATCAAACACAGCAATCAATCTCGCAGTACAGTTTAAGAAAATGGGGAAACGAGTTATTATTCTGGATGCTGATTTTGGACTAGCCAATATTGAGATTATGTTTGGAGCAGTACCAAAGCATAATTTATGTGATTTAATTTATCAAGGGAAAAAGATTAGTGAAATTATTACCTGGGGACCGATGGATGTTGGATTTATTTCCGGAGGCTCCGGGATTGCCGGAATGTCGAATCTGAGCAGGGATTATCTAACTTATATTATCCAGAATCTGGCGGAGTTAGATGAAATGGCAGATGTTATCATAGTAGATACGGGAGCAGGAATATCGGATGCAGTATTGGAATTTCTGGTAGCAAGCGGAGAGATTCTTCTGGTAACTACACCAGAGCCTACATCGATTACGGATTCCTACTCTTTAATCAAGGCATTGCATCGTCATCCCAGATATTCGAAAGAGGTATCACAGATAAAGGTTATTGCAAATAAGGTAGCGAATGGAGAAGAAGGTAAGATTCTTTTTGAAAAACTGGATTCGGTTGTTACCCGGTATTTGGATATTCCGATTACTTATCTGGGTATGGTGCCTCAGGATGCACAGTTATCCAAAGCAGTTATGCAGCAGATGCCTGTTTCTATACAACATCCAGAGAGTAAATCTGCCTGTGCTTATGAATTACTGGCGGCTAAACTTATGAATAAGGAATTGAATAAGAATCTGACAAAACGTGGTATGGCGGCATTTTTTTCGCATATCATATCAAAAAGATAGTAAACGATAAAAAGCGTAAAGAGCAGGACAACGAATATGGGAATCATTCTATCAAAGTATGTTATGCCGGGAAACCGGGTGGATTTGCAGAAAATTCAAAGAGTGAAAGAAGAAACAGAAAACAAAGGAAAAACCTATCAGAGTCAGGTGATTGACATTATATCAGATGACAGGATAGAGATAGCAATGCCGATGGACAAATCGAAATTGATTTTGCTGCCGGTGGATGCAGAATATGATTTGTGTTTTTTTACAGCGAATGGTCTGTATCAGTGTGATGCAAGAGTGGTAGACCGTTACAAGAGCAATAATATTTACATTTTATTATTGGATTTAACCAGTAATCTGCGGAAATATCAGAGAAGAGAGTATTACCGGTTCAGTTGTGCTCTGGAAATGAATTCCAGACCTTTGCAGGAAGAAGAAATAAATGCAATCGAACAGCACGCTGAAATGCTGATGCCGGGACTGCCATTGCAGAGGAGTGTAATTGTTGATATCAGCGGTGGGGGACTTCGATTTGTTGCAGATTATGCCTATGAAGTTGACAGTTTGATTTTATGCAGGTATCAACTATGGATAGAGAATGAAAGCAAAGATTATAGTTTGGTTGGTAAAGTTTTAAGTGCGAAAGAAGTAGCAAATCGGCCGGGTGTCTATGAGCACCGGGTGCAATATGTCAATATTGAATCGGGAAGCCGGGAAGAAATCATCAAATACATATTTGACGAAGAGCGTAAAACCATTAAAAATCAAAAAGGTGTATAATATAATATACTAAAAGTTGTGGAGGAAAAAGGATGAAAAATATATTAGTAGTTGACGACTCTGCACTTATGAGAAGGGTATTGTGTGATATAATCAATGCAGATGAAAGATTCCATGTACAGGATCGTGCCAACAACGGATTAGAAGCGTTGGAATTGCTCAGCAGAAAATCATATGATGCGGTTGTTCTGGATGTTAATATGCCGCGAATGAATGGACTAGAACTGCTGAAAGAATTGCAGAAACGCAAAATTTCCGTCAGAGTGATGATGGCAAGTACAGATACAAAAGAAGGTGCGAAAACAACACTGGATGCACTGGAACTCGGTGCCCTGGATTTTGTTCATAAACCAGACAATGCCATGGCGTGCCGCAATGGGGAATTTAAAGAAAAATTACTCCAGGTTCTTGCTATTGTAGCAGCATCAAAAGCACCCGTATTTGAAAAGACCTTTACTTTAGGAGAGGTGAAAACTTCTAAGAAAATGGTTGAGCTTGTTGGAAAACATGCGGCAGATGTACCGGGAAACAAGGTAGTTGCGATTGCAAGTTCCACAGGTGGTCCAAAAGCCTTGCAGTCTGTTATTCCAAGACTGCCTAAGAATCTGAAAGCACCGGTGGTTGTTGTACAGCATATGCCGGCAGGTTTTACAG
>CAYVUF010000221.1:0-4355 GCA_964454605.1 uncultured Bacteroides sp. | reverse complement strand
CACATAATTAGAAGAAAAATTAAATTCCATATCCTCAAAAACGTTTTCATATTTCCTAATATATAAATATATAAGTTCCATAATCCTCACCCAAACTTTCTCTATTCGCTATAACACCATAAGTATAGTAAGTTACTTTATCTGTTTCAACCCAAAACTTTAAATAGCACTCTCAAAATAAATAAAGCACCTATCTATACAAACAGTTTTCTAAGAAATTTTGCATAAATAAGTGCTTTCATATCAGTTACTATCTTCTCTCATCATACCAAAATAATTCAATGCCTCTTTTATCATCTCCTCTTTTTCTTTCGTGCATTGTTTTGCCACATAATTATCATTTTGAGATTTATTATAATTATCTTTCATATCAAGACCACACTTTTTCTTGACTTGTGCAATATAGGATGTATGGACTTTTACACCATACTTTTTCATAATGTAGTCCTTAATCTCCTGATACGTAGCTGTTCCAATACATTCTCTTTTATCAGCTTCATCAAGGTCAATTTCTATCGCTATCCTGGTGGATTTGTTTCCACCATTTTTACGCGACAAAAGGATACACGTCTCAATATTCGCCGTCCAAGGGAACTGGTCTACTGCCACCGCCCGTTCTACCTGATATCCGCGTTCCAAGAACACGTCCAAATCCCTTACCAGACTGGTAGGTTTACAGGAAATATACAAAATATGCTCCACTCCATAGCGGATAATTTTATCCAGCGCCTTCGGATGAATGCCGTCACGCGGTGGGTCTAAGATAATGATATCCGGCTTTTCCTCTATGCTGTCAATTACCTTAAGCACATCCCCGGCAATAAATTCGCAATTATGTAAACCATTAAGTTCCGTATTCTTCTTTGCTGCCTCTACTGCTTCTTCTACAATTTCTACTCCTATGACTTTCTTCGCAACTGGTGCCATCAACTGTGCTATGGTTCCTGTTCCGCTGTACAAGTCAAACACTACTTTGTCCGGCTTATGCAGTGTAGTTTCATCCTCTTCCGACTGGATATAATGGGAGATATATTCCCTTGCTGTCTGATACAGTACTTCTGCGCCTTTGCTGTTTGTCTGAAAAAAAGAGAACTGGGAAATCTTAAATTTCAATCCTAATAATTCTTCATAGAAAAAGTCCTGTCCATACAAAATATCGGTTTCATCACTTTGCACCACATCTGCCACTGCATCATTCTTCGTATGAAGAATTCCCACTATTTTGCCTTCTAAAGGCAGCTCCAGCAGTTCCTTCTTCAACCCTTCCAAAACAACAGTTTCTTCCATGCTGCCTGGTACTTGTGTGGTGGTAATCAGTGCCAGTAAAATTTCGCCTGTTTTGGCTGCCTTACGCACTAATAAATGACGGAGATAGCCGGTGTGACGTAGTCTGTGATAAAAACAAACCTCCACGCCCTGTTCCGGCAATCTGGCAAAATAGTCGCGTACACAACGCAGAATCTTCCGGTAATCTTCATCAACAATCTGGCAGTCCCGGACAGATACAATATCATAGAAACTGCCTCTTTTGTGCATACCAAGAGCCAGTGGTCCATCTTTAATTTCGTCACCAAAAGAAAATTCCATCTTATTGCGATACCCCAGACAAACCGGGCTTGCTTTGATTCCTTCAAACTGGTAAGAACCCTGTTTCCAGAGCACTGAGTCCAGCAGTTTTTTTACCTGTCCTTCTTTGATTTTCAACTGTTCCTCATAGGGCAAAGACAGATAAGTACAGCCGCCGCAAGTGCCAAAATGAGGGCAGGGACTTCCGGTTTCCAAAGAAGATGCCTCGGTAACTTCTAACAGTCTGCCCTCTGCCTTTCCTTTTCGTACTTTATTGACAGCGCATTTTACCTTTTGTCCCGGCAGAGCGTTTTTCACTACTACACTACCTTCTTCTGTTTCTACAATTCCTTTATTCGGAAAGTCTACACGACTTACCATTCCCTCTACAATCTGTCCTTTTTTCATTCTAAACCTCGTTTCCTAAGCAGTTAATTCTTATGATACAAAAACAGGATGCACACAGTACACCCTGTCCTCACCTTCTCTTCTGGTTTTGGTCTGCCTTTGCCAAGATGTTTCCGCCATTTCACATCTTACTTACTGAAAATCCTCATCATCTGACAAATCATCCTCTTCTTCATCTTCGAAAAAATCATCTTCAAAGTCGTCATCGAAGTCATCCTCAAAATCTTCCAGATAATCTGGTGTCAGATAACGATAAACAGCATAAGCAATTCCTGCTACTGCGGCAATTGCACCAATAATAGCAAATACCCACAAAACAGTATTCTTTTTCTTCTCCTCTTCCTTCTTTTTGCCAAGAATTGCGCTGACTCTTGTATTATCCAGCACTTCATCCAATTTATTTATAACTTCATCTTTAATTTCTTTCATGTCTGTTTTGCACATATCCCAAACCTCTCTTTCCCATTTTCGAATAAGTTTCTCGCTTGTATTTCTATTTATATAATATAACACTTATTCCTGTTTTTTACTATAAAAATTTTCTGCTTTTTACGCTTTAAACTTTCTTAAGTTTGGCAAATCCAGCATACATTATCTTCTGTCCGACCTCATCAAAAACAACTGTTACCTGATAATCTCGTGCTCCTGACTCAATCTTCATTACCGTTCCTTCGCCATATTTTAAATGTCTGACTCTGTCACCCTGTTCATAGCCAAGAGAACCTCCGCCAGACACAGCCTGTATGGTTTCTGCCATGCGGGAAGTCGTTCTTGTAATATATGGCTGGTCTTCATATGCTGTTTTCTTTGGTTTGACAATTGCTCTTGGTTTCACAGAAACCTTAGGCTTTGGTTTATCAAAAATAGTATCTGCATTCTTGCCAAACTGTCTTTCATATGTGCCTGCTCCGTTCCGGCTGTAAGTATCGTTATCTCTGCTTACCTTCTGCAAGCCGCTATAACTGCCTGTGCTGTTGCGGCTATAGCTGTCTGATGGTGCACTTCCCATGCCAAAAGGTTTCGCTTTGAAATAACTGCGCTCGTGAGAATCTTCGTCATAAATATCAAACTCACTTCTTTTCAGTGACGGAACTTTCTGGTCCAGCAGAAGCGGTGGTATCTCTTTGACAAAGCGGCTTACCGGATTGTACTGTGTTTCTCCACGCAGCATACGCTGTCTGGCACAGGTAATCGTCAAATCATCTTTGGCTCTGGTAATACCAACATAAGCAAGTCTTCTTTCTTCTTCTATTTCCATCGGGTCATCCGATGTAATCGTCATATAACTTGGAAAAACCCCATCCTCTAAACCAGCCAGATAAACATGCGGAAATTCCAGACCTTTGGCACTGTGAAGAGTCATCAGCAGTACTTTGTTATTGTCTTCTGATACATTAT
The DNA here is from genome assembly GCA_964454605.1 of uncultured Bacteroides sp. Taxonomy (GTDB): domain Bacteria; phylum Bacillota; class Clostridia; order Lachnospirales; family Lachnospiraceae; genus UBA3282. The sequence continues at coordinate 983 of CAYVUF010000221.1, read as the reverse complement.
CAATATCGGCTACCAGAGCTACCTCTTCCAAAAACTCACTCAGATTCGTTTCTTCATGGGTTTCATCATAAGCAACTACCTTACTGATTAACTCATCGATATTTTCAATTCTGTCCTCAGCATCTTCTTCATCTGATGCTTCCAGTTCTTTTAAATACCCTGTTGTTTCCAATACATCTTTCAGCAGTTCTTCCAGACTGTAAAACTCCAGCTTACTGCGAAATGCCTGAATCATGGTAACAAAAGGTTTCAGTTTGGATGCACTTTTCCCAATCGTCATAATCTGGTCTGCTTCCCGCAGTGCATCATAGAAGCTGATGTTCCGGCTGTCTGCATATTCCTGCACACGTACAATCGTAGTTGCACCAATTCCTCTTTTGGGTACATTGATGATTCGCTTGACCGCCACATCATCCTTACCGTTATCAATGGTTTTCAGATAAGCTAAAATATCTTTAATTTCCTTACGGGAATAGAAGTTCACACCACCTACCACATGATAAGGAATCCCTTTCATGACAAAACGCTCTTCTAACAATCGTGCCTGTGCATTGGTACGGTAAAGAACTGCACACTCACCGTAATCGGTAATGCCTTCCCTGCTTTTGCTCCGGATATCATCTGCAATATATTCGGCTTCGTCAAAAGCAGTATCGAACTGTTTAAAATGAATCAGTTCGCCTTCTTTTTTCTCTGTCCACAAGGCTTTTGCCTTACGTCCTACGTTGTTCTTAATCACCGCATTCGCAGCATCCAGAACTGTCTGGGTAGAACGATAATTCTGCTCCAGCTTGATAACCGTCGCTTCCGAATAGACTTTTTCAAAGTCCAGAATGTTACGGATATTTGCGCCCCTAAATTTATAAATAGACTGGTCATCATCACCAACCACGCAAAGATTCCGGTATTTTGCAGCCAATAGTCGGACTAACTCAAACTGTGCTGTATTGGTATCCTGATATTCGTCTACCATGATATAGCGG
>CAYVUF010000220.1:0-4358 GCA_964454605.1 uncultured Bacteroides sp. | reverse complement strand
GGTAGGCGGACTGGCATTATTCCTTTATGGAATGCAGGTACTAGGAGATGGATTGTCTAAAGTATCGGGCGGCCGTTTGGAACAGATTTTAGAGAAATTAACGTCAAATAAGCTGAAAGCAGTTTTGCTTGGAGCTGGAGTTACTGCTGTGATTCAGTCGTCATCTGCCACTACGGTTATGGTGGTAGGTTTTGTCAATTCCGGCATTATGAAGCTTTCCCAGGCGATTGGCATTATTATGGGTGCCAATATTGGTACAACAGCTACTTCTTGGATTCTTAGTTTATCTGGAATTGAAAGTGGTAATTTTTTTATACGGTTATTGAAACCATCTTCTTTTTCTCCCATTCTGGCACTGATAGGTGTTGCCATTCTTTTGTTCTCCAAAAAGGAAAAGAAGAAAAATGTTGCTTTGATTCTGGTTGGTTTTGCCATTTTGATGGTGGGTATGGATACCATGTCCAATGCGGTAAAACCACTTGCTGATGTGCCGGAATTTACGAACATTTTACTGATGTTTTCCAATCCAATTCTGGGACTTCTGGCAGGTCTTGTTCTGACTGCGATTATTCAGAGTTCTTCCGCCTCTATTGGTATTTTGCAGGCACTTTGTGCAACGGGTGCAGTGTCCTATGGTACAGCGATTCCAATTATTATGGGTCAGAATATTGGTACATGTATTACAGCCCTTCTTTCTTCTGTTGGTACATCCAAGAATGCAAGAAGAGCAGCTATCGTTCATTTATATTTTAATATTATCGGAACAGTAGTATTTATGATTGTTTTTTATGGCATGAATGGATTGCTGCATTTCACATTTATGAATCAGGCTGCTGAAGCCTATGGTATTGCTGTGGTACACAGTATCTTTAATGTTTTTGCAACCTGTATCCTGCTTCCATTTGCAAATGGTTTGGAGAAATTAGCATATCTTACCATTAAAGAAGATGCTTCTGAAAATGCAATTATCCGTCATATTGATGAGGATATTAAAACCTTGGACAGTCGTTTTATCAACAATCCGGGTTTGGCAATGGAACAGTGCCGAAAAGTTACTTTTAATATGGCAGATACCGCCAGAGATTCTTATCTGAGTGCAATGACACTGTTAACAAGTTATAATAGAAAAAATGCAGATGATGTGGTACAGATGGAAAAGGATATTGATCGCTATGAGGATGTTATCGGCACATATCTTTTGAAATTAAGCGGCAAACAGTTATCGGAAAAGGACAGTCAGACTGCTATGTTGTTCCTGCAGTGTATAGGTGATTTTGAGCGAATATCAGACCATGCAGTCAGTATTGTAAAATCTTTTGAAGAAATGCAGCAGAAGGAACAGACATTTTCCAATAAGGCACAGGAAGAACTGGATATTTTTACCAGAGCAGTTGCTGAAATGTTAAACGGTACGTTAGAAGTCTTTGATAAAGAAGATGTTCGTCTTGCGTATGAAGTAGAATCTCTTTCGGAAGTTATTACAGATTTAAGTGCAGAGGTAAGAAAACGTCATACGAAGAGATTGCGCAAAGGAAAGTGTACGATTGAGTTAGGTTTCCTGTTATCGGATATTGTAACAAGCTGTGAAAGGATTGCAGCGCATTGCTCCCATATTGTTGTCAGTGTGATGCAGGTTCGGGAAGAATCTATGGAAATGCATGGTTATATGGAAGAATTTCGGGAGAATGAAACTGCGGAATTTAAACAGCTTCAGAAAAACTTTAAAGAAAAATATGTTTTGCCATAAAAAGGCTATGTTATAATAAGATTTAGGAGTTGGTTTAGTGAGTAAGATATATATTGTTGAGGATGACAGAAACATCAGTGAAATTGAGAGCTTTTCTTTGAAAAACAGTGGTTATGAGGTTTCTGTTTACGAGAATGCACATGATTTTTATGAAGCCTTGGAACAGTCTGTTCCGAATCTGGTACTGTTAGATATTATGCTTCCTGATGAAGGTGGTCTTACCATTGTGGAGAAACTTAGAAACAATCCGGTTACCAAGAAAATTCCGATTATTTTGGTGACCGCGAAAACAACAGAAATGGATAAGGTAAAAGGACTGGATGCGGGAGCGGATGACTATCTGACGAAACCTTTCGGGGTGATGGAATTGATTTCGCGTGTCAAGGCACTGCTTCGCCGAAGTGGGGAAAAAGCAGAAGATAAGTGTCTTACCATTGGCAAGATATTTCTGGACAGTGAAAGACATGCGGTTTATGTCAACAGTAAGATTTGTGAACTGACTTATAAAGAATATGAACTGTTAAAGCTGTTAATGCTGAATGCCGGCATTGTAACCAGCAGGGATGCGATTCTGAATCATGTATGGGGAATGGATTTTCAGGGAGAATCCAGAACATTGGATATGCACATCAAGACACTGCGGCAGAAGCTGGGAGAAGCAGGCGGCATGATTAAAACAGTTCGTAATGTTGGTTATATTTTAGACAGTGTGATTGAATAAGAGGGCAGAAAGTGAAGAAAAAAATTAACAGACAGTTGCTGCTTATTTCCTCTATGGCGGTTATTGTTACATTAATTTTAGTTTTAACGGTTTTTTATCGTTTGTTTCAAGAGCAGATATTTGCGGATTTGAGTACCTGTGCCCATGTGCTTGCCGCCATTGAAAATGAACAAGGAGAGCAGGCGGTTTACGGTTCTTCTTTGGAGGATGTGCGTATTACGATTATTACTGCTGATGGGACTGTTTCTTATGACAACAATGCAGCAGTAGAAATTATGGATAATCATGCAGAACGTCCGGAAGTAGTGGAGGCATTGCAGAATGGTGAAGGAAGGTCGATAAGACAGTCTTCTACAATGAAAATGAATACCTATTATTATACCGTTCGGCTTGAAGATGGGGATGTACTCCGGGTGGCGAGAGAATCCCATAGTATTCTGAGTATTATCTATAATGCGATACCAATGATTGCAGTCACGTTATTGGTTTTGTTTGTAGTATGTGTGGTGTTGTCGCGTGTTCTGACGAAGAGTCTGATTGCACCAATTGAAGAAATGGCTGCAGATATGGATCATATGGACAATGTGAATGTGTATGAAGAACTGGTGCCATTTGCCGAAACCATTCAGAGGCAGCATGAAGCAATTCTGAAAAATGCGAATATGAGGCAGGAGTTTACAGCCAATGTATCCCATGAATTAAAAACCCCTCTGGCAGCTATTTCCGGTTATTCTGAACTGATTGAAAACGGAATGGCATCGGGGGATGATGTGGTGCGTTTTGCTTCTGGGATTCATCAGAGTGCCAACAGGCTGCTTGTGCTGATTAACGATATCATTCAATTGTCCGAACTTGATGTTATGGAACAGGATATTCCTTTTGAAAATATCAGCTTATACGATATTGCAAGAAACAGTGTAGATATGCTTCAGGTACGGGCAGAAAACCGAAGTGTAATTTTGACAATGGAAGGCTCACCCTGTAACATCCTTGGGGACCGTCAGATGATAGAAGAATTGGTATATAATCTGTGTGACAACGCAATTTGTTACAATAACACAGGCGGAAGTGTACATGTAATGGTACAGATGCGGCAGGGCAATCCGGTATTAGAGGTGAAAGATACAGGAATTGGTATTTCTCAGGAACATCAGGAAAGGATTTTTGAGCGTTTTTATCGGGTGGATAAAAGTCGTTCCAAGTCAACAGGAGGTACCGGACTTGGTCTGGCGATTGTGAAGCATATCGTTGCAGTGCATGATGCTTCCATAAAATTGGAAAGTGAAGTAGGAAAAGGGACGGATATCACCGTAACATTTCAGACACCATAATATTTGAAGAACAAAAACCACGTTGTGAAATGCTCAGGGTGAATAAGGAAGTATCTAACGATAAATATTATTTGAGTGACCATACATTCCGTTATGCAAAACACGGAACAAAAAATATGGATTATGGCAGAGTTCTTGAAAACATTGTTGCCATAGAACTGCTACGCAGAGGTTACGAAGTTTATGTCGGTGTTCTTTACAAAAAAGAAATTGATTTTGTGGCTATTAAGCGTAATGAAAAAATTTACATCCAAGTTTCTGATAATATCAGCGACGAAAAAACTTTTGAGCGAGAAGTATTACCATTACTACAAATTAAGGATGCATATCCTAAAATGGTAATTGCACGCACACGACACGACGAGTATCAATATGAAGGTGTAAGAATTATAGATATTGTAAATTGGTTATCCAATTAGCTTAAAACAATAAATATATCATTTTGGCTAATAGATTATAATCCCACAAATATCTTTATTTCAAGCCGATGTTCGTTGGGATGAATTACGAAAAAACGCAAGAACCTATAAGCGTTAATATAAAAAACAAAGTATATAAT
>CAYVUF010000219.1:0-4428 GCA_964454605.1 uncultured Bacteroides sp. | reverse complement strand
ACATTATAGAAACTGTGTCTTAAAAATTCGATAGCGGCTCTTGCTCCTAAATAGGAACCACCAATACCAATTACTAATAATACTTCGGAATCGCTCTGAATTTTCTCTGCTGCTTTTTTAATTCTGGCAAACTCTTCTTTGTCATAATCAACAGGAAGGTTAATCCATCCTAAGAAATCATTACCAGCACCTGTTTTGCTTACCAACAGTTCTTTGGCATCCAAAGCTAACTTTTTCATGGATTCTACTTCATTTTCCTTAACAAAAGGAGCTGCTTTGGAATAATCAAATGTAATTTTACTCATTATTTTTTTTCTCCTTCTTCATAGAGTCATTTCCTTTGCTCATCTAAGTGTAGCATTGATAATTCGCTTTTTCAAGATTATATCACATGATTCTGTTACCGGAAACGTTTTCATTGTATAAACTTTCTGAAAATTTAAGTTTTTTTCATACTTTAATTGAATATTCTGTCTAATTGAAGTATAATATGTAATGAAGGGAGTGGTTTAATGAGTAAACAAATGATTATTACAATCGGAAGAGAATTTGGAAGCGGTGGACACGAAATTGCTGAACGATTAGCATCAAAAATGAATTTGCCACTCTATGACAGAAAAATGATTAGTGAAGTTGCAGAAGCTTCTGGAATGGATGCAAGAATTTTTGAAAAATATGATGAAAAACCAGTTAATTTACTTTTCTCCAGAACTGTGAATGGTTATTCCAATTCTATTGAAGATAATATTGCAGAGAAACAGTTCGACTACTTGCGAAAAAAAGCAGAAGCCGGCGAATCATTTATTGTCGTAGGAAGATGTGCGGAAACAATCTTTAAGGATAATCCGAATGCATTCCATCTCTTTATCCTTGCGGACAAAGAAGCTAAATTAGAGAGAGTCAAAAAGAAATATGAACTTTCAGACTCTGAAGCTCTTGCGAAGATGTACCGTCACGATAAGAAACGTAAGATTTATCACAATCGTTACAGCAAAGGAAAATGGGGCGACTCCAGAAATTATGACTTGTGCGTTAAGAGCAGCTCTTTAGGCATTGAAAACACCGTAGAATCTTTGTCAGAAGTGATTCAGAAGAGATTTTCTTAAATATCATTTTCAGACTACATAAAGGCGGCAGACATTCCATTTCGGAAAGCTGCCGCCTTTGTTTTAATTTCTGCCATTATTTTTCACGATTTCTGTGTTACAATGGTTTCAATCAATTCTGTAATCGTACCAATTGCATCTCTCTGAGAACTCTTTCCCATGGCATCAATGTAAGTATTTCTTGTAAAATACAATTCCTGTATTTTTTCTACCAGAAGTTTCTTCGTCAAATCATCTTCATCCACAACAATACTATATCCCTGTGATTCGAAGGATTTTGCATTCAAAATCTGGTCACCCCTGCTGCTGCCGGATGGAAGCGGAATCAACAGATTTGGTTTCTTCAAAGCCAGAAGTTCACTGATTGCATTCGCACCTGCTCTGGAAATGACAATATCTGCCATCGCAAAAATATCTTTTAATTCAGTGGTAATATATTCAAATTGCTTATAGCCTTTTGTCGTTAACAAAAGATTATCTATTTTCTCTTTTCCGCACAAATGAACAATCTGAAAATCTTTCAATAACTCAGGAAGTGCATCCCGTACTGCCTGATTGATAGCTGCTGAACCCTGACTGCCTCCAATTACCATAATCACAGGCTTGGAAGAATCAAAACCGCATAATTCATAAGCTTCCTGCTTATTTCCCTTCAATAACTCTTCACGAATCGGAGAACCTGTTAAAACTGCTTTCTCAGAAGGCAATAATTTAAAAGTTTCCGGAAAATTACAGCACACTTTCTTTGCCACCGGAATACATAATTTATTTGCCAGTCCCGGTGTCATATCTGATTCATGCACAATACATGGGATTCCCAAAGAAGCCGCTGCTCTTACAACCGGCACACTTACAAATCCACCTTTAGAAAATACCACATCCGGTTTTAATTCCTTCAAATATTTTCTTGCTTCCGACATACCTTTTAATACACGAAAAGGGTCTGAAAAGTTCTTCGGGTCAAAATATCTGCGAAATTTTCCAGTGGCAATTCCATAATATGGAATGTGAAAATCTTCAATCAGATTTTTCTCAATGCCATCATAAGAACCCATATATGCGATATCGTAACCCATCTCTTTGATTCTGGGAAACAGTGCTATATTCGGTGTTACATGTCCGGCAGTACCACCACCGGTAAAAACTATTTTCTTGCTCATAGGAAAGAAGCCTCCACTATATCATTTCTTCCAATGCACATGCTAACTGATCAGGACAAGAAGTGTTTTTGAAACCACACTTGATGCCTTTTAACTTTGCTATGGCATCTTCTGCTTTCATACCTGTTACCAGACTTGCAATCCCCTGTAAATTACCATTACATCCACCGGTAAATTCGACAAATTTAATCACTCCGTCTTCCATTTCTATATCAATTGCATTCGAACAAACTACCTGTGGTTTATATCTCATAATTTTATCCTTCCTTTCCATGTTAATCCTCATATCTGAGTGATCTGTCAACTACATCTAAATCATTGTTCCCACTATATCACAAAATCATAACGGTTTCCAGTCCTTTTGCACAGTCAGTTTTTATCATAACTTGTTGATGCTTTATCCAACCGAAATGATTGAGATTCCCTTTGATTCTGCTTATAATGAATGGATAAAAAAGAAAAGGAAGTGCTATATGTTTCAGATTATATTTTATCATCCAGAAGTTATGATTCCGATTTTTATTCTATTGTTACTAAGTATCATATGCCAGATTATCCTTGGTGTGCTGTTCCACAAACTTATTCTGGAAACAGAAAATATGTCTGCTACCGGAAATAAGTCACTGCAGCAGTTGAAGCTAAAATTCTCAAGCTGCTGTAAATTGCATAATGGAATGACTAATGTTTCCGTCTTCGTGGACAAGTATATGCTCCAGATTAAAATACATAAATTCTCTCTAAATACATGGAAACATTTATCCGGTCAACTTGTTCTGCTGGCAATTCTGATTGCCGGCATCGGTGCATGCCTGGGAATTGTAAATGGTGAATCGATTCTTTACATTGTCCCATTTTATATCATCAGTTTTCTTGGTCTGTATGGTTATTTTGCTGTTTCCTCTTTTATTGATATCAGCGGCAAATACGAACTTCTCAGAACGAATTTAATTGACTATCTGGAAAACCATCTGGCAAACAGACTGGAACAGACCGAACTGGATATGAAGCTGATTCAAAACGAAAAAGAAGCCTCTCCAGAAAAAGAAAAGGCTTCTGATAATCCCGATAACGCTTCGAAATTCAGCTATCAGGATGCCCAGGAACTGGAAACACTTTTAAAAGAGTTCCTTACCTGATGCTCCTTAAATTTCAATCAACTCGTAATCGGCTGTACCGATTCCAATTTTCTCCGCATGCTCAATACAAACTTTCCAGTTCGTTGTTGGTGCAGAATCACAGAAATGGTCGCCATGAACATGAGGCATATGATCTAACTGACTATTTGCAATAATCGGCTGTTTATTTACAGCATCTGCACAAGCAAGGTCCAGTGCAACCGGGTCAAAAGATGCAAACATACCTACATCCGGTACAATCGGAATATCATTTTCTGCATGACAATCACAATTTGGTGATACGTCTACTACCAGACTGATGTGGAAATGTGGTCTGCCATCCAGAACAGCTTTACTGTATTCTGCGATTTTCTTATTTAAGATGTCATTGCTTTCGTCGCCTGCTGCCTTTACTGCATCTGCTGGACAGATTCCGATACAACGACCACAGCCTACACACTTATCATGGTTAATAGAGGCTTTATGGTCTGTAACACATGGTGCATCATGCGCACAAATCTTAATACATCTTCCACAGCCGATACATTGATCTGTATCTACAAATGGTTTTCCGGCACTGTGCATTTCCATTTTTCCAGCACGAGAACCGCAGCCCATTCCAATATTCTTCAAAGCACCGCCGAATCCGGTTGCTTCATGTCCCTTGAAATGATTCAAAGTAATAAAAACATCTGCATCCATGATTGCCTGACCGATTTTTGCTTCCTTCACATATTCTCCGCCTTCTACCGGAACAAGTGCTTCATCTGTTCCTTTCAAACCATCTGCAATAATCACATGACAATCTGTTGAAAATGGAGAAAAACCGTTCTGATAAGCAGCATCCAAGTGGTCCAAGGCATTTTTTCTGCCGCCCACATACAGCGTATTACAATCTGTCAAAAATGGTTTGCCGCCCAGTTCCTTTATTACTTTTACTACAACGGCTGCATAATTCGGTCTTAAATATGCCAGATTGCCCGGTTCCCCGAAATGAATTTTAATGGCAGCGTACTTATTGGAAAAATCTATATTTCCAATTCCCGC
>CAYVUF010000218.1:0-4438 GCA_964454605.1 uncultured Bacteroides sp. | reverse complement strand
GTGTAAAAATATAATACTATATTAAAAAATAATATAATATGGATGATGAAATCTGGAAGCGGGTTTGCGTATGAGGTGTGTGAAAGGAAAGAAAGGAGCATATCGTATGGTTTTTAACACTGGTGCCGCCCTGTTGGATGCAATAGTTCTTGCAGTTGTATCAAGTGAGCAGGAGGGAACATATGGATATAAAATTACACAGGAAGTAAGGCAGGTAATTGAGTTGTCCGAATCGACTTTATATCCGGTGCTGCGCAGATTACAGAAGGATGAATGTCTGGAAGTATATGACATGGAATGTGCCGGGCGCAACAGGAGATATTACAAAGTAACGGAAAAGGGGCGTGCACAACTGAATTTGTACATCAGTGAGTGGTATCGTTATTCTGCTAAACTAAATCGTATTTTTGAGGGAGGATTAAAAAATGACTAGAGCAGAATTTATGCAAAGACTGGCGGAATTGCTGAATGATGTTTCACCGTCAGAAAAAGAAGAGGCAATTCAATATTATAATGATTATTTTGATGATGCCGGGACGGAAAATGAGCAGGGTGTCATTGCATCCTTAGGGACACCGGAAGCAGTAGCAAAGACCATTAAAGCAGGTCTTGCCGATGGTGGCAGTGTGGGTGAATTTACGGAGAAAGGTTTTCAAAGTTTTGAAAGCGAGAACCTGAATGAAGTGATGAATCCCCAGGACCAGGAGGCGGCAAAGGACAGTAATACCAGAGGTACTTATGAAAATTATGAGAATCCCTATGGAAAGGAACCGGTGGAGATTCAGAAGCCAGAGAAAAAGACAATGTCTGCGGGGAAGATAGTTCTTATTGTTCTGGTGTGCATTCTGGCATTTCCGTTTATAGTCAGTATGCTGGGAGGAATTTTTGGAGTCATTGTTGGAATCCTGGGCGGACTGTTTGGTCTTGTGGTTGGAATTGGAGCAGCAGCCATTGCACTTCTGGTAGTTGGAATCTGTTTGTTTATTTATGGAATCACGCTTCTGTTCAGCATTCCTTTTGGCGGATTATCGATGATGGGAGCAGCGATGATTTGTGTAGCCATTGGACTTTTCTTCTTGTGGCTTACCGTACTTATCTGCGGCGGTTTGGTTCCGGCAGTGGTCAGAGCCATTGCAAATCTGTTCCAGAAGATTTTTCATAGAGGAGGGGAAAAGGCATGAAAAAATTCACAAAAGGTTGTTTGTTTACCGCACTGATATTGCTTGTTACAGGCTGTATCTTCTGTTCTGTGTTTGGTTTTCTGGGTGGCTTTCAGCAATTGGACCAGAAGGGAAAACGAATGTACGAACTGGGGTTTGGTGATTTGAAGTTTGGTTATACTGGCAACGGTTTTGGCTTTGGAGCATGGAATGAGGATGAGTGGGATGCAGAATGGGATGCAGCTATGGAAGACCTGCAGATTCTGGAAAATGCGGAGAAAAAAGTCCAGACAGAATGCACTGCCTCAGAGATAGAAGAGATACAGATTGCAATCGGCGGCAATGCGCTTGTGCTGGAGGAATCAGAGGATGAGCACATCTGGATTAAAAACAGCAGTACAGAAAAAATGGTAAAATATGGAATGGAGAACGGATGCTTTGAACTGCGGACCAGAAAGAAAATGAATATTTTCAGCATAGAAGCAGGAGAAGCGGAGAAGGAGAAAATTTATCTTTATCTGCCCAAAGGGATGCAGCTGCAGGCAGTTCATGTGGAACTGGAAGGTGGCAATATCTCCATTCATGAATTGGCAGCAGATGATATGATACTGGAAATCGGTGCAGGCAATCTGACAATTGATAGTCTGAATGCGCAGGAGCTGGAGCTTTCTATTGGAGCAGGCAAGGCAGATATTGAACAGTTGAAAGCACAAAATGCGGTGATGGAAATTGGTGCAGGCAATTTGAAAATGAAAGACTTTTCTGCAGAAAATATCACGATGGATGTTGGCATGGGAAATCTGGATGCGGATGGAAGTATTGGGGAGAGCGCAGATATCCAATGCGGTATGGGAAATGTGACACTGAATCTGGAAGGCAGTGAAAAGGATTACAATTATAATGTGGAATGTTCTATGGGAAATGTAAAAGTAGGAGAAACCAAATTGAGTAGCGTGGCAGCAGAACGGTATGTAGACAATGGCAGCCAACGTTTCCTGGATGTAGAATGTGCGATGGGCAATGCGACAATTCGTTTTGCGGATTAAAGAAAAAGGAAAGAAGAAAAGAAGTAGAAAGGGTGAAGCATTATGGAAAACAATTACAGAAAATTAACACGTTCCAAAACAAACAGAATGGTATGCGGTGTATGCGGCGGATTGGGAGAATATTTGAATATTGACCCGACTATCGTTCGTATTATCTGGCTGCTGTGTGCTTTGGCAGGACTTGGCACAGGCGCAATCGTTTATCTGATAGCAGCGATTGTAGTACCGGAAGAACCAGTGGTTTAAGCCACTGGTTCTTCCTTTTTGCAGATTTCGTAGAAAAGACCTGCTTTTTTCAATGCCGGACGAAGTGCCATATAGACAGCAACAGAAACAATAGTGGAAGCGACCGCATTGATGGAAGTAGAAGCAATGTTCCAGGCAAGTGTCAGTTCTGCGGCGGGTTTTCCAATAATAAACAATTTGTAATAGTAGCCCACCAATGGGTCAAAAATAACATTGAACAGCAACCCGCCTATGGCGGCTAAAATAGTCCATTTCAGAACTTTTTTATGATCTCTCTGCGTAGAAATGTGACCGAGTTTATGAGCAATTACACCGGTAATCAGTCCGATGCAGAATTTCAAAAGGAATGTTTTAGGGGCATACATGACATAAACAGGGTCAAAAATATCACCAATTGTCATACCCAGAGCACCGCCCAGTCCACCATAAAAACCGCCGAGAAGCAGGGCACCAAGAACGCATACTGCGTTGCCAAGATGAATGGAGGTTGCATCACCGCCTGGCAGGGTAATCTTAATCTGCAGGAAGGTAAATACAACATAGGACAAAGCAGCAAACAGTCCAGTCAGAACCAGTTTTTGCACATTTTCATTTCTCATAATTCCCTCATTTCTGCGCACCTTTTTGTGCGCTTATATTTTTTATATACTGCATTTTTATTCCCCGAAGACCTCTTTGATATGTTCCCTATTATAACTATAAATGGCATGGTTGAAAGTGCCAAAATGAGATTTTTTAACCATACCAGTTTGAAGATAAACAGGGATGGAAAACGTTGACAGTCAAAAAGAATCGACCTAAAATATATGAGTGGGATTGCAGTTGCAATCCTATTCATATTGTTCAGAAAAGAAACACTGATTGCACACAATAAGGATTGTTTCACAGTTGTTTGTTTATCATGAATTAACAGAGGAGGAGAAAAGACAGATGAAGCGTTATGGAAAGTATGTAAAGCCTTATTTGGCAGCTTTTATTCTGGGACCGCTTATGATGATTGTTGAAGTCATCGGTGAAGTCATGCTGCCGGCAATGATGGCGGATATCATCAATATCGGTGCGGCAAATCATGATATTCCCTATATTATTTCGAAAGGAATCTGCATGGTGATTATGGCATTTGCCATGATGGCGGGAGGTATAGGCGGTGCTTATTTTGCATCCAAAGCAGCCATGCATTTTGGCAGGGATTTGCGCAAAGATATTTTCGAAAAAGTACAGAATTTTTCGTTTGCCAATATTGACCGTTTCAGCACCGGCTCGCTGGTTACCAGATTAACCAATGATATTACCCAGTTGCAGAATGTGATTATGATGGGACTGCGGATGATGCTCCGCGCACCGGGAATGTTAATTGGTGCAGTGATTATGGCATTTATGATGAATGCCTCTCTGGCGGTGATTATTCTGATTGTAGTACCTTTGCTTGCTTTAGCAATTGGAACCATTATCCGTATTGCATTTCCGCGATTTGAAATGATGCAGAAGAAGTTAGACCGCTTAAATTCCACCATACAGGAAATGCTGACGAATGTCCGGGTTATTAAATCTTTTGTACGTGGAGAATATGAGGAAGAACGTTTCGCAGCAGCCAATGAGGACTTGAAAAATGCAGGTCTGGATGCTTTTAAGATTGTTATCATACAAATGCCGATTATGACACTTGCCATGAACATAACAACCATTGCTGTTGTGTGGTTTGGCGGTAATCAGATTCTGGGTGGAACCATGCAGGTTGGTGATTTGACTGCTTTTACCACTTATGTGACACAGATTCTGATGTCCCTTATGATGCTTGCCATGGTACTGCTGCAAAGTTCCAGAGCAGTGGCATCTTCCAAGCGTATTCTGGAAGTTCTGGATACCGAAATTGATTTGACGGATGAAAAGGCTGCCAGAAAAGAGAAGGAAGTTACAGAAGGAAAAATTGAATTTAAGCATGTATCTTTCCGTTATTATAAAAAAAATCATGAAAAAGTACTGGAT
>CAYVUF010000217.1:0-4440 GCA_964454605.1 uncultured Bacteroides sp. | reverse complement strand
TGATAAGGGAGCATAACGAGAAAGCAACCATTATTACAACACCATGGGAGGAACTGGAAGGTCAGGATATCCTGAATACCATTGAAGGAGCAAAGGATTTAGAGGCAGAACTGATGCAGGAAGTACTGAAACATCATGAAGAACATGAGCATGATGAAAATTGTACCTGTGGCTGTCATGGACATCATCACGACCATGAAGAGCATGAACACGAACATCATGAAGGAGGCTGCTGTCACCACCATGAACACGAAGAGCATGAGCACGAGCATCATGAGGGAGGCTGCTGTCACCACCATGAGCATGAAGAACATGAGCACGAGCATCATGAAGGAGGCTGCTGTCACCACCATGAGCACGAAGAGCATGAACATCATGAAGGAGGCTGCTGCCACCACCATGAGCATGAACATGAGCATCACCATCATCATGCAGATGAAGTATTTACCAGTTGGGGATTGGAAACTCCAAATTCCTATACACAGGAGGAAATTGCACAGAAATTGCAGGAGTTAGAGAAGGACGAGGAATATGGCTTTGTCCTGCGTGCAAAAGGTATGGTTCCGGCAGGCGATGGAAGCTGGGTATATTTCGACTATGTACCAGGTGAGAGTGATATTCGGGAAGGCAGACCGGAAGTTACCGGCAAGGTTTGTGTCATTGGTTCTAAATTACAGGAAGAAAAACTGGCAGCTCTGTTCCAGAAATAAGGAATGGTTATAACAGAGCAGAATGTCATATGCAACAGAAAAACGGAGAGATTAGAAAATGAAACCGGTATTTGTGATTAACGGATTTTTAGAAAGCGGTAAAACGGAATTTATTACTTATACACTGGCACAGCCTTATTTTCAGACAAGAGGGAAAACGCTGCTGCTTCTGTGTGAGGAAGGTGAAATAGAGTATGAAGATGCGCTTTTAAAACAAAGCAATACAATTGTGGAGCTGATTGAAGAGGAAGAAGATTTCAATACCGCGCACTTAATTGAACTGGAAAAGAAATATAAGCCAGAGCGTATCATCATCGAATATAATGGAATGTGGAACTACAAAAATATGAAGCTGCCATGGCACTGGAAAATAGAGCAGCAGATTACTACCATTGATGCATCCACGTTTCCAATGTATTTTACGAATATGAAATCTTTGCTTGCGGAAATGGTAAGAAAATCGGAAATGATTATTTTTAACCGTTGTGATGAAGTTAAGGATTTGAGCAGTTATAAGAGAAATATAAAAGCCATCAACCAGAAGGCAGAAATCATTTTTGAAGATGCCAATGGCGAAATCAACGAAATTATGGAAGATGACCTTCCTTATAATCTGTCAGCGCCGATTCTGGAACTGGACAATACAGGATATGGTATCTGGTATCTGGATTCTTTGGATCATATTGAACGTTATCTTGGAAAGACCGTTCAGTTTGTGGCAATGGTATTGATTCCAGAGGAGTTTCCGAAGGGGTATTTTGTTCCGGGCAGAATGGCAATGACCTGCTGTGCGGATGATATGGCATTTTTGGGATTTGCCTGTGAATATGACAAGACAGATACCTTGACGAATAAACAGTGGGTAAAGGTTACTGCAACGGTTTCTAAGGAATACTTTGCGGATTACAATGGGGAAGGTCCGATTTTACACGCTATCAGTGTGGAACAGACCAAAAAACCGAAGGAAGAAGTTATCAATTTTGCCTAAATAATGGAAAGCAGGAAAGTCGGTGACAAGAGGCATATGGAGCAAGTGCTTTGTATGCCTTTCTTTATACGGAGGAGTTATGGCAGCAGAAAGTGAAAAGGAACTTTTGCAATTAAAAAAGCGATTGTTGGAACTTGCCGATAAGTCTTATACAAGAGGTGTATATACATATACCTCTTTCTTAAGTCTGGCAGAACAGCAGATATACCACGAAATCTGCAGAGAAGTAAAATATGCCGGAGTCAGTATGTGGGGCGGTGCAGGAAACTGTGAACGCAGGATGATTCGTTTCGGCAGCGAAGAAAATCTTGGCTATGAGGAGGATTTCCCGATAGTCTGTTTGGAAATTATGCCGCTTATGCGAAAGTATGCCGACAAATTTACCCATAGAGATTTTCTGGGAGCACTGATGAATCTGGGCATTGAACGGAGTACCATTGGTGATATTTTTTTGCAGGGACAGGGGGCAGTGGTTTTTTGTCAGGATAACATTGCACCTTATATTATAGAAAATTTGCATAAGGTCAAACATACGAATGTGAAATGCCAGACGATAGAAAATACAGATGTGTTACAGGAGAGCAAACCACAGGAAATGTCAGTTACCGTTGCTTCACAACGGATTGACGGTGTGATTGCGAAGATTTATAATATGTCAAGAAGCCAGAGCGTGGAATTATTTCGAAGCGGCAGGATTTTTGTAAATGGTATCCAGATGGAAAATAACAGTTATTTGTTAAAAGAAGAGGATGTGGTAACAGTGCGCGGCTTTGGAAAATTTATTTTCTATGAATTGGCAGGCGAAACAAAAAAAGGCAAAGAACGAGTCAGAGTCGGTGTGTTTGTCTAAGAAAAAAGTGGTTTGAAAGAGGGGAAAAGATGTATCAGTATAACATGCTCCAGTGGTTGTTTTTCTTTTATTTTTACTGTTTATTTGGCTGGTGTTTTGAATCAACTTATGTATCGCTGAAAAAGAAACGGTGGGTAAATCGCGGCTTTATGAGAGGTCCTTTTTTACCTTTGTATGGAACGGGTGCGATTATGATGCTGGTTGTTTCCATGCCTTTTCAGGATAATATCATAGTAACCTATATTGCAGGATGTATTGGAGCAACTGCACTGGAATATGTGACAGGAGTTTCCATGGAAGCACTTTTCAAAGTACGTTACTGGGATTACTCCAAGAATAAGTTTAATTTTCAGGGACATATTTGCCTGGGTTCATCCCTTGCATGGGGAGGACTTACGATTTTAATGACTCACGTAATTCATAGACCAATTGAACGTTTTGTGTTGGGCATTCCTAGAAATGTGCTGGTTTATGTAACGTTATTGCTGACGATTTATATTGCAGTGGATTTCTCCTTATCCTTCAAGGCAGCATTGGATTTGCGGGATATTCTTGTCAAAATGCAGAATGTCCGGGATGAAATGGAACGTATGCAGAAAAGACTGGATGTTATTATTGCGATTGCCAATGAAGAAAAGGAACAGAAGAAGCAGGAACGTGAGCTTAAGCTGGATGAACTTGCAGAGGGACTGGAACAGCGCTTTTACCATATCAAAGAGCATATCCAGAATACGCCGGGAGCCTATATGGATAATGTAAAAGACGAAATTGCAGAACTGCGGGGCAGATATAATCTGTATATGGAAAACAGAAGACATTACAGAGAAATGTTAGGTTTCTTCAAGATAGACATGATTCGTAATAATCCAGGTATGATTTCCAGCAAGTTTAAAGGTACCTTGGAAGATTTGAAGATGATTGTAGAAGAGAAAAGAACAGAACGAAAAGAAAGTGATACAGCAGATAAAGCGCAGGATGAGCAATAGCTCATCCTGTTTGTTTCTATAAAGAGATATACTTCCGTTTCTGTTGTTTGTGTTTCTGTATTATTTCATTCTGGGTAAGTTCCAGATTTCTTGCTTTTGTCCGGAACAGAGCCAGAAATTTATTATAAAACCAGAAGGAATAAACCAGAAGATTGTTGGCTTTGCCCAGTTTTTGTTTGGTAGTATATTCATAATGTCTGCCGGCAGCTTTGGTGGGAAGTCCTGAATTTATATACTGAATCAAGTCATTTTCGGTCAGAATAGGCTGTTGTACAAGCGTATAGCCAAGTCCAATGCAGTCTGCTTTGTGAGAATCACTTCCGCCGAAACAGGGCAAATGGTATTTTCTGGCAAGGGAAGCAGCAAGTGCATTTGAATCTTCGTCTTCACAGGCATTATACGTTTCCATAAAATCAAAATGTGTTAACAGTTTTTCATAATATTTATGCCCATGGCGGGTATGAAATATACTTAAAAATTTTTCACCGCATGGATGAGCAGGACCTAAAATACCACCATATAAATGAACAATTTCGATAAGAAGGAAAACAGGAAGCCCACGCAGTTCCATTAACTTGGGACGAACACCGGAAGGCATGATAACAAGCATGTGTCCGGCATCCAAAGTATCGTATTCAATACCACATAAAACAGTAAAATCTTTTGGCTTGTCCGGTAATTTTTTATAATAACGATAGGCTTTATAAGAATTGTGGTCAGAAATCAGCATTCCTTGAAAACCTTTACTCTTTAATAATTCAATATTTTCCAAAAGGGGGATTTTCCCATCCGGGGAACCTTCTTTTGTATGGCAGTGCATATCCAGTTTCATAAAATAATCCAACCTTTCTAAAAAATAGTATTGACAATTTGAATCGAATCGATTATCTTATTATAATATAATAC
>CAYVUF010000216.1:0-4440 GCA_964454605.1 uncultured Bacteroides sp. | reverse complement strand
GTCCATCTGCGGTAAAATAGAATAATACTTTGTTATTATCAAAGGTATATTCTGCATCAATCAGCTTCATCTGCAATTCGTGTTTTCTGATTTTTTCCAGACAGATTTTGAAGGCTTCTTTCTCTTTTTCTTTATTTGCTGCCTCCTGCTCATCATCCTTTGGTGTTGCCACCCTGAGCACTGATTTCAAAGGCTGGATAACCTTATCGTCCGTTACCTCTCTGGGTTCTCCCACAACTGTACCATATTCAATTCCTCTGGCTGTTTCTACAATAACATGGGCACCTCTTTTAATATTTAACTTGCCCGGGTCAAAATAATATATCTTTCCTGCAGTGCGGAAACGCACTCCTATTACTTTTATCATAATCTATAAACCTCCCTAAACAATAATCTGCACTTAATTCTCCTGAATGGTAAGCAGCAGAAGTTCCATCGTCAAATCAAAATTAACATTGGCCTCCAAACGCCTCTTTGCCTGCTGCAATGCTTTGACAATACTTTCAATACCTTCGTAAGTACTTCTGTCTGCCACTTTTCGTATTGCCTGAATTTCATCCTTGAAAATCAGACTGTTCGCATCTTTCGTTGCTTTAAACAGCAGCACATCCCGATACCATACCGAAAGAATATCCAGATAATCTCCTACATCGAATTTATACTCTGCTATTTTCTTAATTGCCTTCACAATTTCATTGATTTCCATATCATTGATATTTTTTACCAGAGAAATTGCTTCTTCCTTAACTTTCTCAAATTCCTCACTGGATGCAAGCAGTCTTGCTTTTCCAATATTGCCTCTTGCAAAGGCAACACAGATATTGGCTTTATAATCAGGAACCTGTAATTCTTCCATCAGATATTTCTTTACTTTTTCATCGGATACAGGTTTCATATTCAGTACTACACATCGGCTTAAAATAGTCGGCAGAAGTGCATCCACATTCGTTGTCAGAATCAAAATAACAGCATACTCCGGCGGCTCTTCCAAAGTCTTTAAAAGAGCATTCTGCGCCTGTACTGTCATCTTCTCCCCTTCATTCATGATATAAATTTTTCTGGGACTGCTGTATGGTTTGATAACAATATCATTGTTAATCTGTCCACGAATATCTTCTACACCAATTGTATTTGGTTTCTCATGAGAAACAAAAATAATGTCCGGCTGATTTCCGCTCAATGCCTGCTTACAGGAATGACATTCCCCACAGGGCTCTGTTTCCTGCTTCTCACACTGCAGCGCCGCCGCAAATACCTTTGCAATAAATTCTTTACCGGAACTTCTTTCTCCATTGATAATATAAGCATGGGAAACCTTATGCATGGAAATCGCATTCTGCAAATGCTCTTTTAACTGTTCCTGTCCGATAATATCTGTAAACTTTGCCATCTATAAACCTCCATTACGTGAAGATATCCAGAAGCAATCCTCGTATCTCCCCGATTTTGCTTAAAATTGCCAAATTATCTTTTTCATCCTTCACCAGCTCCTGTGCCAGCTCGTCCAGATTCTGGTCAACCAGACGAATAATACCATAAACTCGATGTCTGCCTTTTCTATCCAGAAAATTTTCTCTGGAAAAAGCATGGGATCGATTTACAACTTCATTCAAAAAGTCTTTAATCAATGCCCGGTACCGCTTCATGTCCTTAATATCCCGGTGCTTGGCGAGTTTATCTCCCTGACGGGTAATCTCCTCCATCATCTGTGTCAGAGCAGTCTGCAAATCCTGCTCCTCTATTCTGCTGACTAAGGTAAATTTGAATGAACCATCTGTCGGCTGAACCTGTTGAGTCTGTTCCACCGGCATCGGCTGGTTAATCTGATTTACTTTAATATCCACGCGAATCCACCCGGCAAAATGCCGCTGTCCTTTCTGTCAAACTAATTCTTCATTACCAAACAATTCCACCAACAAAACTGTAAAATCTTAAATTTTCATCTATCAATGGATAATCAGAGATTCTCCTTCAAATAAGCTGTTATTTTGGAAAGACAGACTTCCAAATCATCATTATAGAAACTCTGGGTTATTCCTGCTGCTTTCCTTTTATCTATCGAAAAATCCTCCGCATCCGCCAGAAATCTTCTGCACATTTCTTCATACTTCGGATTGTCCTGTGTTTTCTCTCTATCCAGTGCCCTCTGTAAACGTACTCCATCATCCAGTTCAATCATCACGGGCAAGACTTTTTCCTTGCCATAAAAACGACAGATATGTGTGTACGCCTCCAATGTTCCAATCAATACATAGGACTGCTCTTCCAGATTGATATTCTCGTCTGCTACGGTAAAATAACGCCATAATCCATAACAGGTATGATATGCTCTGGACTCTATCATCCTGCCGGCACGTAAAAGTTCCTGATATCCTGCTTCGTTTGTAAAATGATATTCTACACCATCCTGCTCTCCATCGCGAATCGGTCTGGTGGTATATGGTACAATTTTCTGGAGCGATACTTCTTCCTGCTCCAACAGCTTTTTAAAAATGGTATCTTTTCCTGATGAGCTTCTTCCCATCAGACACACTACTTTACCCATCCTGCTCTCCCTTTTATAATGCCATATTTCTATGGGAATTTCAATTTATTCTACGACAAACTGCAACAGTTTCTCCTTCGGATATTCCCTGCACATGCAATCCCATTTGCAGACTATCCTGTATTTTCTGAATCTGGGCAGTGCCTATCACCTCACCGGGTACAAGAATCGGAATCCCCGGCGGATACAAATTGATAAAATTGCCGGAAATCTCACCCTCCGCTTCACGAAGCAGAACCTTTCCTGCCTTCTCTTCTCCTTGATAAACAGCGGAAAGAGCTTCTGCTATCGTCATTTCTGTGTTCGGATATACGTCAGCACTTTCCCCTCCTGCCTCTTTATCTATCACTGCTTGCTCTGTACATTCGCGATACTCTGCTGCTCTTTCTTCTATCCTAGCATCAATTTGTAACAATGCATCAGCCAATCTCTGCCATCCTTCTTCCTCATCCATAACGGTCATCATTGCCAATACATAATTATCTGCCGCCATTTCCATCTGCAAATGAAACTCGTCCCGCAGAATATCATATAACTGCTGTCCGTTTAGAGAAATTCCGCTGCCAGACTGATTCTTTTTCCCTGCCTTACCAACCGCTATAACCAGTTTTCCAATATCCCAATCTGTAAAATGATATCCTTTCCCGGCTAACAGCATCCCATTTCCAATCCTTATATTCCTGCTTTTGTCCATTTTCTGCATAAAATCCACATAATACTTCTGCATTCTCCCAAAAGAAGCTGCTGCCTGCTCTTTCAGATAAGACAGACAAAAATCCATATTTGCCATAAAAACATAAGAAGGACTGCTGGTTTGGAATATGCTTAAATAATGCCGGAGTTTCTTCCGGTTAACCAGTTCTCCCTGTACATGCAATAAAGCAGTCTGTGTCATTGCCGGCAATGTTTTATGCAGACTGTTAATCACCAAATCTGCTCCTTGTCTTGCCGCATTCTCCGGCATATCATGGGTCATCCCGAGGTGAGCACCATGTGCCTCATCCACAATAAGAATCTTACCATAACGGTGAACCACCTGCGCAATCTGCCAGATATCTGCTATAATCCCTTCATAGGTTGGGGAGGTAATCACCACTGCCTTACACTCTGGATAACGAACCAATGCCTCTTCTACTTCCTCCGGGGAAACCGCATCCGCAATACCATATTCCCGAATCTGCCCCGGATACAGATAGCGGAGCTTCAATTCCTGCAAAAAAGCCCCATGATAAATCGATTTATGACAATTTCTGGCAATCAAAATAGTATCCTGCTTCTCGGTTACTGCCATAATAGCTGACAACACACCACAGGTACTGCCATTTACCAGAAAAAAAGTTTCCTCTGCTCCATACAACCTGGCAGCCCTATCCTGCGCCTGCTTAATCAGTCCCTCCGGCTGATGCAGATTATCAAAGCCATCTATTTCTGTAATATCCATCTGATAAACAGAAGACCACATTCCCATCTTCTGACTGCGCTTATGCCCCGGCATATGATAAGGATAAAAATCACTTCTGCCATACTCCGTCAGTGCTTCTGCTAAACTACTATTATCCCTTTCTGCATTTGCTATATCGTTAATTACTGTATCTGTGTTCCTTCTATCTGTCTTCGCTGTTTCTGTATTCATTCTATCTTCTTATCCTGTGAACTAATCTGTATATTTACCATGTCCCCTGTGCACTCCAATTGTTTCCATGAAAGAACAGTATTTATCTGCCGCTGTCACAACCCAGGCTTCCCTGCACATAGGCGGAACAATAGACAAAGGCCACATATGTTTTTTTATTATATCACGCTGTATGTCCGTTAATTGGTACTCTTTATCTGCATTTTTCAACTAAAAATGAATTTTTAACTGCTTGTTTTTGCTTGCAACTACTTTTGCAAAC
>CAYVUF010000215.1:0-4451 GCA_964454605.1 uncultured Bacteroides sp. | reverse complement strand
TTTAAAAATATTTTAAATAAAACTCGTATTTTGGTTTACCACCAGAATTGCTCATGCTATAATACAGTCATCTTATCTTAACATAATTATTGCAAAAAGAGGTTTTAGTAGTATGAAAAAAATGAAAACAAAAGTAAAAACCAAGTCCCAAAAGGATACTGGCAAAAAAATTTCAGTAACAAAAAATTTAAAGGCTTCTGATATCTTCCGCTTAAAGATATTAAAATCCGGTATCGGCAGAAGAATCCTATCTATGACACTGGGCATTCTGGCTGTTATGCTTGCTATGACAATTATTCTGGCAACCAGAACAGCTTCTTACAACGAACAGTATGCTTCTTCTATTGATAACCTGACAAAAATCAATTACATAAAGAACAATATTACTGCCATATCCGATGACATCAATACCGCCAAGATGAAAAAGAAAAATCTGGATGATGTAACGGTTGAAGCTATGATTAACCGCATGATTCGTTATATCAACACTGTTATGGAAGAAATTCCTTCTGGCGGCGTTTATGACACCAACAAAGTATATGCCAATACCATTGGTACGACTCTGGCAAATTATAAGGATTTATACGACCAGATTTATGCATTGGATAACGGTAATGTTACCAGCGATGCACGTGAATACACGAAGAAAATGGAATCCTACGACCAACTCGTTATTGATAAATGTAACGATTTAATCAGTAAGGAAATCACTAGAAGCAAGGATATTCAGTCTGCTATGCAACAGGAATTTAATCAGATGGTTCGTGCCATTCTGATTGCTGCTTTAGTGGTCGCAATTTTATCCATTATTCTGACCTTTGTTGTAACTGCAAGCATTACCCTTTCTATTGAAAAACTAGCAAAACACGTTGTACAGATTGCAGAAGGTGACTTAACCGGTGAAGCACCAAAAATTAAAGGTAAAAATGAAGTCAGCGAACTGGCTCGCAACTTTACCATTATGAAAGACAGCATTACTCAGATTGTACAGAATGTTTCCAACGTTACACTGCGTATTGAAGAAACAGCCGAAATTACCAGCACTCGTGCAGAAGAAAACGAAAACAGCATTTCGGTTACTGCAAGCAACATTGGTGAAGTATCTGACCGCATGAACGAACAGAACCGCATTGTAGAAAACTCCATGAACAAAATTGTTAAAATGCAGGAAATTTCAGATGGAATTACCAAATATGCAGCTTCCATTTCAGACAATGCCAAGACTTCTTATCAGAATACAATAAGCAGCAACGATACCATTGATATTTATCTGAATCAGCTTCAACACGTTAACGATACCGTAAATCAGGTTTCCGGTGTTGCTATCAGCCTTGCAGAAAAGACCAAAGCAATGAATGTGATTTTGAATTCCATTACTGAAATTGCTTCTCAGACAAATTTATTGTCCTTGAACGCTTCTATTGAAGCAGCAAGAGCAGGTGAAAGCGGAAGAGGTTTTTCCGTAGTAGCGGATGAAATCCGTAAACTTGCAGATGATACAAGAGAGTCTGCGGCAGAAATCAATCATATTATAGAAGAAGTTCAGGCACAGGCCGGTGAAGTTTCTTCCAAATTAACAGAAAGTTTAGCAGAACTGGATAAGAATAATCATCTTGCTTCTGAAACAAAAGAAAACTTATATACCATTCAGACAGATACTGGTTCTGTCAGCCAGAGTATTGATAACATTCTGAAAGACATTCAGGATTTGTCCTCTATCGTTCAGAACTTTGTATCCGATATGGAACAGATTACACAGTCTGCCAATGAAAATATGGAAAACACCAGTCAGATTAACCTTTCCATGTCCAGTCAGTCTGCTAATCTGAAAGAAGTAGCTGATTCAGCAGAAATGCTTACAACGCTTTCTTCTGAACTAAAAACTACAATAGAAAGATTTAAAATTTAAGGAGGTTTTTACTTATGGCAAAAGCAAAAATGATTGTAGACAAAGATTTTAAACTCGCTGAAATTGACAAGCGTATTTATGGTTCTTTTATCGAACACCTGGGACGAGCTGTTTATAACGGTATTTATCAGCCAGGACACCCTGCTGCAGATGAAGACGGTTTTCGTAAAGATGTATTGGAACTAGTAAAAGAACTGGATGTGCCGATTATCCGTTATCCTGGCGGAAACTTTGTTTCTAACTTCTTCTGGGAAGACAGTGTAGGACCAAAAAGCGAGAGAAAGCCACGTCTGGATTTGGCATGGCGTACTCTGGAAACAAACGAATTTGGTCTTGGCGAATTTGCTAAATGGACCAAGAAAGCTAATTCCGATATTATGATGGCAGTAAACTTAGGTACAAGAGGTATCTCCGATGCTTTAAATTTATTAGAATACTGCAATCTGGATACCAACACTTATTACAGCAATTTAAGAAAAAGTCATGGTGTCAAAGAGCCATACAACATCAAAACATGGTGTCTGGGCAACGAAATGGATGGTCCTTGGCAGATGGGTCACAAAACAGCCGTAGAATACGGAAGACTTGCTGCCGAAACAGCAAAAGCCATGAAAACTATGGATTCCTCTATTGAACTGGTTTCCTGCGGAAGTTCTAATGTAGAAATGCCTACCTTCCCAGAATGGGAAGCTACTACCCTGGAAGAAACTTACGATTATGTAGATTATATCTCTCTTCATAATTATTATGGAAATGCAGAAAATGATACCGAAGATTTCTTCGCAAAAACACAGGATTTAGAGCGTTTCATCCACACTGTAATTGCTACCTGTGACTATATCAAGGCTAAAAAACGTTCCAAAAAGACTTTGAACCTGAGTTTTGATGAATGGAATGTATGGTTCCATGCAACCGAGAGCGATAACGAGGAAATGGAAAAACGTCCTTGGCAGATTGCTCCTCATTTATTAGAGGATATCTACGACTTTGAAGATGCAATTTTAGTAGGTCTGATTCTGATTACCTTTTTGAAACATGCAGACCGTCTGAAAATGGCATGTCTGGCACAGCTTGTTAATGTAATCGCTCCAATTATGACTGAAAACGATGGCGGTGCCTGGAAACAGTCCATTTACTATCCATTTTTACACGCATCCAAATACGGTCGCGGTATTGCTTTACAGAGTGTTGTAACCTCTACCAAACACGACTCTGCAAAACACGAAGATGTAACCGATATCGAATCCGTTGCTGTATATAATGAAGAAAAAGATGAAGTTACTATCTTTGCTGTTAACCGTAATGTAAAAGAAGATGCTCTTTTCGAAGCAGACATAAGAAGTTTCGAAGGATATCGTGTTCTTGAATACACTGCACTGGAAAATGATGATATGAAGATTGTGAACTCCATTACAGGTGAAAAGGTTTCACCAATTAACAGAACCGATTATGAGTTAAAAGATGGTATTTTTACCACCAATATGAAGAAATGCTCCTGGAACGTAATTCGTTTCGGAAAATAAGAGATTTGTACACAAAAAGCAAGTGCTGAAATAAAAGTCAAGATAAAAGAAGCTGCCGGTTATTCGACAGCTTCTTTTTCTTCTGCTAAAGGACTATAATTGATTCGAACAGAAATATCCTGATTATAATTTCCGAAACCTTTTCCAAACAGAGTCAGACCTCCAACGTGTTCTGCCTGTTCTTCCACTTCCAGTTTCAGTTTAATGGTACTGCGATAGTCTAATTCAAAATCGTTAATGGAAACATCCGATACCTGAAGTCCATCGATAAAAGTTCCTTTTCTGTTAATTACAATAATTTTCAAAAGTCCATATTGGTTCCAGTTTGGTTCCCACCAGTCAGGAGTAAAGATACCTCTTACATTACCAAAATCACCCGGGCTGGTCCAGACAGCAATTTTTTTATCATTTAATACAAAAGAAATATCCGATGGCCACACATCATTGCATCCTGGTGCTTCTGAACTAATTTCCATGGAAAAAGTAATCTGGTCGATTTTCTGTCCGCATGGGATAAAATTAGGAACAACATACTCTACATATCCACGCGTAAACCAGAGAATGTCCGCATTGTATCTATCCGGATGAGCAAAATAACGAGTATCATCAACTTCTCCGATAATGGCATCATCCGAAGCCAGTCCGCAGGTCGGATAAACCTGATAAGCCGAAAAATGTCCAATTTTCAAATCTGTTAAATAAACATTTTTACTGTCTTCCTGCTCCTCTAAGTCAATCAAAATCTTATCCAGATAAACGGAACACTTCTTCTGATTTCCATGCCCTGCTGACTCATTGGAAATGGTAATCAAACCACAATCTTCTAATTTTTTGATGTGACTTGTTAAGGCACCATTGGTAATTTTCAACCTGCCCGCCAGCTCATTCATGTTCATACCATGATTTTCTAAAAGTATTTTAATAATTTCAATACGAACTTCTGAGCCTAATGCTTTAAAAATATCAAGTCCCTCATCCAGTGATTTTATGTGTAGCATACTATTTCTCCAGTATTTAGA
>CAYVUF010000214.1:0-4471 GCA_964454605.1 uncultured Bacteroides sp. | reverse complement strand
AGCGTAACAACCTCATTTGCCTGTGCATATGCCTGCTGCATGATTTCATGCTCGTTAATCAATTCATTGGTATGAATCGTAGCTTCGTTGATTAATGCCTCTGCTTTAGAACGTGCATCATTCAAAATAGCTTCTTTATTTGTGATAATTTTCTGATAACGTTTGATTTCATCCGGTGTTTTCATCCGGAGTTCCCGCAAAAGTTCATCAATTTCTTCTTTATTTACAATAATATTAGTTTTCGAAAGAGGCTGATATTTACATCCGTCAATATAATCCTCAATCTCATCGATTAACTGTTCGATTCTGCTGCTCATCTTTACTCCTATCTTGTATGACCAAATTTTTCATAAACCAGTTTCCCAACAAAATCAGGAACACACTGTGAAATATCTCCACCAAAATATGCAATCTCTTTCACGCTGGAAGAACTCAAATAAGCATATTCCAGACTGGTTGTTAAAAACATCGTATCCAGTTCGCCATTCGAAAGTTTTCCGTTCATCTGCGCCATCTGCAATTCGTATTCGAAATCCGTAATAGCGCGCAACCCTCTGATGATGACATGAATATCTTTTTGTTTTGCATAATCAATTAACAGACCACTGAAAGAATCTATCTTCACATTCGGAATGTCTTTCGTCGCCTCTTTTAATATATTAACACGTTCTTGCGCAGAAAACAATGGAGTCTTTACGTTATTGTTCAACACACTTACCGTTAATTCATCAAAAATTTCTGCCGCACGTCTGATAATGTCCAGATGTCCGTAAGTAACTGGGTCAAAACTGCCCGGATAAATTGCTGCCTTCATCTTATTCCAGCTCTCCTTTCCGTAAAAAAACATGCTTATTTGTCTTATAGCATTTTTCCTTTTCCACATAAAATCCGTATGCTTCGATATAAGCAAAATCGGTATCCAGAGAGGCCTCAACTACAATTCTTGTATCCTCTGTCACATACGACATTTTCTGCAAAACAGCCAGTACCTGTTTCTCATATCCTTGTTCATAAGGAGGGTCCATAAAGATAACATCCACTTCTTTTTCATGAATTCCAGAAAGAGCACTTAAAACATCCTGTTTTAATACCGTTGCCTTATCCTCAAATCTGGTAAATTTCAAATTATCCAGAATACAGGAAAGTGCATTCTTATTATTTTCCACAAAATAGGCATGTTCCGCACCTCTGCTGATTGCTTCAATGCCAATCCCACCGCTTCCACTGAATAAATCCAAAAAGATACTGCCTGGAATATAAGGCTGCAACATATTGAATAAGGTTTCTTTAATCCGGTCAGTAGTTGGTCTGGTATCCATTCCTTCCGGTGTTTTCAATTTTAAACTTCTGGCTGTTCCTGCAATAACACGCATTCTATTTTCTCCTTAATGAATCAGCTTTCAGAGCTGTTTTCTTCCATACTTCAATGTTACGGTACTTCTGTCTTATACGCGGACCTTAACGCCCTTACTATCTCTGCTTCCTAATTTCAGTTTGTTCAGTTCGATTGTCTTTCCTCTGTATTCTATGGACTGTTCCTCTGTATTGCGTGTATAAAATACATTTTCCAGATAATCATTTGCACCCAGCTTCATACCCCGCACACCAACAGCACCTTTCTTTTTCGCTGGAATTTCATCCACTGCAAAACGTAAGAAATAACCATCTTTTGACTGCAGGATAATATTTCTCTGTTCTTTCATAATGACAACACTCAACACTTCATCGCCATCCTGCAATTTCGTTGCTGCAACGGTTCTCTTCGCCACATCAAACTCTCCGCCGTCAACAACCTTAAGCATAGCACTTCTGGTTGCAAATATCACCCGGTATAAATTCAAATCTGTCTGACTCGCCGCAAAAACAATAGCTTCTTTGGAAGAATCATAGTTACTGATATTATCTACCGGAACTCCTTTGTCCCTGAATTTTCCAAAAGGAATGTCTAATACTTTAATGGTATGCAATTGTCCCATATTGGTAAAAAGACATACTTTTCCAGTATTCTTGCACTGAAAAACATATTTATTTTCCGCATAAACCGCATCCTTATTTCGCTCAAATGTCTGGATGTCTATGGTTTTCGCATAACCAAAACGGTCCATTAGGAAAATAATATCCATTTCTTCCAGTTTTTTCTCCACATAAACTGCTTCTTTGGCATTGGTTATTTCCGTTCTTCTGGCTCTTCCATAAGCATCTTTGATGGCATCCAGTTCATTTATAATAACCTGTGCCATGGAATCTTTTCTTGCCAGAATATCTTCATAACGATAAATATTTGCCATCGTTTCTTCGTGGTCGTTAATCAAGGCTTCAATTTCTAAACCAATCAGTTTATACAAACGCATATCCAGAATAGCATTCGCCTGTTTTTCGGAAAACATAAGCTGGGCTGCCATAATCTTGGATTCTTTGGTCTTAAATTTAATTCCATCAATCCTGCCTTCCACCAGACATGCTTTTGCCATATTTCTATCTTTGGAACCACGCAGAATTTCAATAATCAAATCAATGACATTGCAGGCCTTAATCAGACCTTCCTGAATTTCTTTCTTTTCCAGTTCCTTTGCCAAAAGATTTTTGTATTTTCTCGTCGTTACTTCATATTGAAAATCTACATTTGCCTTAATAATCTGCTTCAGCCCCATTGTTTCCGGTCTTCCATCGGCAATGGCAAGCATATTAACACCAAAGGTATCTTCCAGCCTGGTCTTTTTGTAGAGCATATTTTTGAAATTTTCTACATCGGCATCTTTTCGTAGTTCAATCACGATACGGATACCTTCTTTTGAGGACTGGTTGGTAATATCAACAATGTCCTGTGTTTTTTTCGTTTCCGCAAGTGCCGCTACATCCATTAAGAACTTACTGATATTGGCACCTATCATGGTATAAGGAATTTCCGTAATCACCAGATTAATTCGACCGCCTTTTGCCTTTTCCACCTCTACCTTACCTCTGATTTTCACTTTACCGGTTCCGGTTTCATAAATATCCAGAAGTTCATTTTTGTTGATGACAATACCCCCTGTTGGAAAATCCGGTCCTGTTACATAACGCATCAGTTCTCTGGTGGAAATCGTTTCGTCCTGCATATATGCCTTGGTCGCATTGATAACTTCTGTCAGATTATGGGGTGGAATATTCGTTGCCATACCAACCGCAATACCCTCAGAACCGTTAATCAGAAGATTTGGTATTTTTACCGGAAGAACACTTGGTTCTTTCTCAGTTTCATCAAAGTTTGGCAGAAAATCCACCACATCTTTATCTAAATCCGCAAGAAATGCTTCCTGTGTAATCTTCTCCAGTCTTGCTTCTGTGTAACGCATTGCCGCTGCGCCATCACCCTCAATATTACCAAAGTTACCATGTCCATCTACCAATGGAAGTCCTTTTTTGAAATCCTGTGTCATAACAACCAGTGCTTCGTAAATAGAACTGTCCCCATGAGGATGATACTTACCCATCGTGTCACCTACAATACGTGCCGATTTACGATAAGGTCTGTCATAACGGATGCCCAGTTCATACATATCATATAAAGTTCTTCTCTGCACTGGCTTAAGTCCGTCACGAACATCCGGCAGTGCTCTGGCAATGATTACACTCATGGCATAATCAATATAAGATTTCTGCATTACTTCGGAGTATTCCGTTTTTATAATTCTGTCATTCATATCAAATACACTGCTTTCTCAAATTCTGTTTACACATCCAGTTCCGCATCCTGTGCATGATTGTAAATAAATGCTTTGCGCGGTGGAACATCTGTTCCCATCAGCATTTCTGTTACTTCCGATGCCATTCTTGCATCTTCTATCTCCACCAACTTCAAAAGTCTGGTGTCCGGGTCAAGTGTAGTTTCCCACAATTGTTCTGCATCCATTTCACCAAGACCTTTGTATCTTTGCAACGTAAATGGTCCCTTATGGGATTTCCGATATTTTTCCAGTGCCTTGTCATCATAAAGATATTCTTCCTTGCCTTTGGACGGCATGGCTTTATATAATGGCGGCATAGCTATGTAAACATGTCCTTCGTAAATAAGTTCCGGCATAAAACGATAAAATAAAGTCAGCAGTAACGTAGAAATATGAGCACCGTCTACATCCGCATCTGCCATAATAATGATTTTATCATAACGAAGTTTGGTAATGTCAAAATCGTTTCCATACCCTTCCGAAAAACCACAGCCAAAGGCGTTAATCATAGTTTTGATTTCTGCATTGGCAAGCACCTTATCGATACTGGCTTTTTCTACGTTCAATATCTTACCCCTGATAGGTAAAATAGCCTGGTACGCACGATTTCTGGCTGTTTTTGCACTTCCGCCCGCAGAATCACCTTCTACAATAAAAATTTCACATTTTGAAGCATCTCTGGACTCGCAATTTGCTAATTTACCGTTTGAATCAAAAGAGAACTTCTGTCTGGTAAGCATATTAGTCTTTGCACGCTCTTCCGT
>CAYVUF010000213.1:0-4478 GCA_964454605.1 uncultured Bacteroides sp. | reverse complement strand
CTGCAAATCCCCAGTCACGTTTTGCATTCATATTACCAAGGGAAAGTTTCTCCTGCTTTCCTGCAATAATATTCGCAATTGCTAACGTGATTTTTCTGGTAACAAAGTTTTCCCCTCTTCTAGGTGATTCATGATTAAACAAAATACCATTGCATGCAAACATATTATAAGATTCTCTGTAATTAACAGTAATCCAGTAAGAATACAATTTTGCTACACCATATGGACTCTTTGGATAAAATGGAGTCTTCTCACTCTGCGGTGCTGTTTCCGGAATACCACCGAACAATTCAGAAGTAGATGCCTGATAGTATCTGCAGCTTCCGCCATTCACACGAATTGCTTCCAACAGCTTCAAAGTGCTGACACCAGTTGCTTCTGCTGTGTATTCCGGCACTTCAAAGGAAACACCTACGTGAGATTGTGCTGCCAGATTGTAAACCTCTGTTGGGCGAATTTCTGCAATCAGGCGCATCAGATTGCTGGAATCTGTTGTATCTGCAAAATGCAGGAAAAATTTTACCTTATTATAATCAGACTGTAAAATGTGGTCTATTCTTGCTGTATTCGTAATACTATGTCTACGGATTAATCCATGTACTTCATAACCTTTATCTAATAAAAACTCAGCCAGATAAGAACCATCCTGACCTGTAATACCTGTAATCAATGCAACTTTATTCATATTGTTCTCCTTCTCGTAAATTTTTGTCTTATTTTGCTATTCCATATGGGAGTATACTATTGTATAATATAACTATCAACATAAAATATTGCCCCATAATAGTAAAATATTGCTATTTGTTTTAGAAAAAAAAGGAATCTGAATATGATGGCTAAATCTGCTTCTAACCGTATTATCACAACTCCATCCTCTTACGCGAAAGAACATTATCTTTATGTGCAGGAAGTTGGTACTTTACAGAGTCTGGAACCTCATGTCAGTCACCGCCAGAATCTGAGTTCCTACTTATTTTTTATTGTACTGGAAGGCAGTGGCTACGTTTCTTATGAAGGAAACCGTTATATGCTTTCTGCAGGGGATTGTGTCTGGTTAGACTGTACAAGACCTTATTCCCATGAAAGCAGTGCCAAAGACCCCTGGAGTCTGATGTGGGTACATTTTTATGGAAAAGAAGCTGCTGATTTTTACAACAGCTTCTTAAAACATTCCTGTGCTTTTCTTTTTCATCCGCAAAATCTAATGTCGTTTACGGATATTTTACAACATTTATATCAAATTCATTCTTCCAAGTCTTCTTTGATGGAGTTATATGCAAATCGGTATATCACTGATTTGATTACTCTCTGCTTTATAGAAAACACTACGGAACAGCAGGAAAGTTCATCTATTCCCGAAAAATTAAAGCAGATTCATGAATATCTGGAAGAACATTATGCCGAAAAAATAAATCTGGAAGACTTATCTTCCAGATTCTTTATCAGTAAATTTCATCTTTCAAGAGAATATAAAAAGATTTATGGCACCACCATCGGAAACGATTTAACCTCCAAACGCGTTTCCCATGCAAAATCCATGCTGCGTTTCACCAATGATTCCATTGAAAACATTGCCTTGAACTGCGGCTTTCAAGATTCCGGTTATTTCATCAAAGTATTCAAAAAAACAGAAAACATGACCCCGTTAGAATACCGTAAGAAATGGTAATCCTAATTGTAAAGCAACGATAACCTATCTTTTGTATACTATGGTATCATAAACTGACAAGTCACAACACCGATACCAATGCCCAGCAATGCTCCCATCAATACCTGCAATGGTGTATGACCGACAAATTCCTTCAATTTGTCTTCAATTGGCATTTTTTTGCCCATTTCACGAAACAAATCCATCATTTCGTTTAAAACAATTGCCTGAATGCCAGTTTCTCTCCTTACACCTCTGGCATCGTGCATCACAACGATTGCCATAATGACTGACATGGCAAACTCATAACTGGAACCGCCATACTTCATACCTGCTGCAGTTGCCAGGGCACAAACTGTTGCCGCATGGGAACTTGGCATTCCGCCACTTCCTACCATACGTTCCCAGACAAATTCTTTCGTAATAATAAAATGTATAATAGTCTTAATCACTTGTGCCACAAACCAACCCATAACCGCTGCTATCAAAACCGGATTGTGAAGCATTCCCTGCATAAATTCCATTTTTGTCCTGCCTTTTTCGTCTTTGCTTTCTATGACATTTTCTTAAATTTCACGCATATATTTTTCAATTGCATCATGCCAGTCTGCAAACATAAAATCAGATGTCAGCTTAAACATATAATTCTCCAGAATAGAATATGCTGGACGAGCTGCCGCTGCACCATATTCTTCTGTGGTAATTGCATCTACCACTGTGGATTTTCCTGCCAAACGGAAAATCTCCTTCGCAAACTCTGCCCAACTACAATCTCCTTCGCAAGTTCCATGAAATAAACCATAATTTTCTGTTGGCAGAAGATACGCAATTGCTTTTGCAAGTTCTTCCGCACTTGTCGGTGAACCAACCTGATCTCTTACTACACGTACAGTATCGTGTGTTTCGGATAAACGAAGCATGGTTTTGACAAAGTTTTTGCCATCACCATACAGCCATGCAGTCCGGATGATAAAATATTTATCTGCAAAGTCTTTGACAAAATTTTCTCCTGCCAATTTCGTAATTCCATACATTCCCTGTGGTCCAACAGCATCAAATTCCTTATATGGTCTGGTTCCTTTTCCATCAAAAACATAATCTGTCGAAATATGAATCATCTTCGCTCCAGTTTCGGTTGCTGCAATACTTAAATTTCGCGGTCCAATTGCGTTGATGCGGTATGCTTTGTCCTCTTCTGCTTCACAAGCATCCACAGCCGTATGTGCTGCACAATTTATGATTGCATAAGGTTTGACTTCTCTTGCCAGTGACATTACTTCATCTATTTTGGTGATATCCAGTTCCCCAACATCTGTATTCACAAACTCATACTCTGTGTTTCCTGCATACAATTTATTGACAGCACGTCCTAATTGTCCGTTGCATCCTGTTACTATGATTTTCTTCATGTTAACCCATTTCCTCCAAATTTACTCCGCATATTTTTCATATACAATATATCACTTACTACCTATCATACCTCGTGAAAAAGAATTGTGCAAGAAGCTATTATTCTGTAATATTTTTTTAACATTTTGTGTACTTTTTCATTTTTTTCCTAGTGACTACCCTATTTTCTTATGATATACTAGGAATAGTTGGGTTATACCCTGGAAAGAGAGGATTAAAGATGAAAAGATTACAAGTGCTTCTTCTTGTAGCTTTGTCTTCTACTCTTTTCTTATTTGGTTGTGGTGAACAGAAAGAAGAGGTTATTGAACCTGTTGTTGAACAAGTAATCGAAGAAGAACCAATAGTTGAAGAAGAGCAAGAAGCAGAAGAAGAAGTTGACGAAGACCTGCCCCCAGAAGAGGGAATGGTGCGCAGCCGCATTACAAATGAATGGGTAAAAGAGGAAGTAAACAATAAACGTCCTATTACCGTTATGATTCCGAATACAAAAACTGCAGCACAGTATGGTATCTCTAATGCAGATGTATTGTACGAGTGTAATGTTGAAGGAAGTATCACAAGACTCATGGCTTTATTCCAGGACTGGAGTGGTTATGACAGAATCGGTAACGTAAGAAGTTGTCGTGACTATTATGTGTACTGGTCTTTTGAATGGGATGCCTTCTATATCCATTATGGCGGACCTTTCTACATTGATGAAGTAATCAATCGTCCTGATACAGAAGATATTGACGGTTTAGACAGCAGTAACTTCTGGCGCGCTGACGATACTGGAAATTCAACAGACAATGCGTATGTTGATACAAAAGGTATCCTGGCAGACATTGACAGACTTGGTTATGATTTAGAGTATCGTGATGGTTATGCAGATGAGCAGCACTATTTATTTGCTCCAACTAAGGAACCAAATACATTGGAACAATATAGTGATGCTATTACAGCAAATAAAATTGATATGTCACCTACTTATCCTGTAACAAACTGCTACTTCGTATATAATGAAGAAACTGGTTTATATGACAGATATCAGCATTTATCTGGTGAAGGAGATGGTCCTCATGTTGATAAAGCAAACGGTGAGCAGTTAGCATTTAAGAACGTTTTAATTCAGAATACTTATTATGAAGTTCGTGACCAGAAAGGTTACTTAGCCTTCCAGTGTATCGATTCTACAAGAGATGGCTGGTTCTTCACAAATGGAAAAGGTATTCATGTTACCTGGACCAAAACTTCCGATTATGAAGCAACAAGATATTTTGATGATAACGGAAATGAAATCGAGTTAAATACCGGTAAGACTATGGTTTGTATCGTAGAAGATGGTGATTCCTTCATCGTAGATGATGAAAAAATTACTCCGGCAACAGCTAATTAAGCTGTTAATAAAGATAGAAAACATATCGAGATAATCGGGAGG
>CAYVUF010000212.1:0-4495 GCA_964454605.1 uncultured Bacteroides sp. | reverse complement strand
TTGGATTCGTAGCAAGGATTCTAAAACAGATAAAATACCACATAAGGTATTTCCTGAAAAAAATAGACTAAAACGAATTTTCGTTAGAATTTCATTGCTATATGATAAGGATATCGGCTTTGGCAGAAAACGTCAAGATATAGTTCCAATATTATTAGTTTTCAATATTTTACGGATAAATGAAAAATTAACTATTTACAGTAAGTATGCGGAGAGATAGAATAAAAAGCAATATTGATGGAAAATTTTACAGGATAAGAAAGGGAGATTTCGTACCAGAATGAATATCGTAGTCAGCGCATGTCTGTTAGGATGCAATTGTAAATATAATGGGAAAAATAATCGGAATCAGGCAGTTGTTGATTTTGTTGCCGGACATAATGTCATCAGTGTTTGCCCTGAAATAATGTCCGGCTTGCCAAGTCCACGTCCTTGTGCAGAAATGCTGAATGGAGTGGTAGTGGATGAAAATGGAAAAAATGTGGATGAAATATTTAGAAAAGGAGTATCTCTGGCATTAGATAAGATTTCAGGACAGGACATTGATTTAGCCATTTTACAATCCCGAAGTCCAACATGCGGTGTGAATGAAATATATGATGGAACGTTTACGGGAACTTTGATTCCGGGACAGGGAATGTTTGCGAAAGCATTGATGGATAGAGGAGTCAGGGTAGTGGATGCAGAGAATGTATTAGATGAAAGAATTTCTTCGTGACAATTCTATTGCATTGTGTTAGAATGGCGCTGCTGGCTCGGAGGGCAGAACATTCATTAGAAATGTAATGCTGGATAAGGCTACAGATTGAGATATCTGTGACTTTGTCCAGCTATTTTTTTGGAGGAAATTAAATTATCAGACCATTTTAATTACAAACGACTTTTTCGCTTTGTACTTCCATCTATTGTTATGATGATTTTTACATCAATTTATGTAGATGGATTGTTTGTTTCAAATTTTGCAGGAAAAACAGAGTTTGCGGCAATTAACTTTATTATGCCTTTTCCAATGCTGCTTGGTGCATTTGGTTTTATGGTTGGAACCGGAGAAAGTGCGATTGTTTCTAAGACCTTAGGTGAGGGAAAGAAGAAAGAAGCAAATGAATATTTCTCCATGCTGGTTTTGGTAACCATTGCAGCAGATATGCTTTTATCTGTCTTTGGTATACTTTTTATCCGGCAGATTGCTCTTTTGATGGGAGCTGATGAAGGAATTTTAGCATTTTGTGTGAACTATGGAAGAATTTTGTTGTTTTCACTGACTCCATATACACTGCAGAACGTTTTTTAAAAGTTTGAAATGACGAAACAAGGCTTTTGCATTTATAGTATTTCCTTTATCATTATGGGAATCAATATATATGGTTCGGCCTTTTTTACAGCCTTAGGAAATGGATTGATTTCGGCACTTATTTCATTTCTGAGAACGCTGCTGTTTCAGTTGCTTACGGTGCTGATATTCCCTGTTCTCTTTGGCTTAACAGGAATCTGGCTGAACATTGTTGATGCTTACAATGTTATCATTCCGATTTTACAGGTTCTGACAGATTCTAAACTTCTATTATTTTTCTATGAAAATTCTTCTTCCTTCAGGTAATTGTTCCAAGAAAGTTATATAATCATAATCATTTGCAGGTTTTACAATTACCTGACTTTGCATAAGAAAAACTGAGCTAAGAATTGTATAAAATTGTTTTTTGGATTATGATAAGGGTTAAGTTAGGAAAATGGGGGAATTGTGGATGCAGATGGCTTCAAAAAAAACTCCAAAAGAAAAAGAATGGAAGCGGCTAGAGAAAAAAGAAAACGCTTATCTGGCAAAAAAGATGGAGAAAAAGGAATCAAAACTAAATCAGCTGCTTCAAAGTAAGATACCGGACAAATTGCAAGGCACCTTAGATACGGCTTTTGCGAAGGCTTTTTCTGTTATTTTCGAAAAAGGAACTGGCATTATTGAGAAAACATATAACCGGGAAAAGATGCAGGAAAATTACCAAATCAATGAATATGCAGCGCAGATAAGACAAAATAAAAAGTCGCTGAAGGCTTTTTCGAAAAAGGCAGGCAATGCAGGTACGCGGAATCTGGTTCTGTCAGGAGTTTCTGGTGTGGGTCTGGGTGTTCTGGGAATAGGAATGCCGGATATTGTGCTTTTTACAGGAATGATGCTAAAGGGTATTTATGAAATTGCGTTAAGCTATGGATTTGATTATACGAAAGAAGAAGAAAAACAATTTATTTTATGGATAATACAGGGAGCAGTTGCTTATGGAAAGGATTTTCAAATCATAGATGAGCAGCTGAATGATTACATATATCGAGGCAGCTTTCGGGATGTGCAAAACACAGAATTGTTGATTTCGGGAGCAGCACAAGGACTTTCTACGGAGTTATTATACATGAAATTTTTACAGGGGATTCCCCTTGTAGGCGCAGTAGGCGGCGCTTATGATGCAATATACATGAAGCAGATTATGGAGTATGCGAAATTGAAATACCACAGGAGATTTTTATGGAAAATTTAGTTTTTTGCATTAATGCAACGATACCAGTTTTTCTTTTGATGATACTGGGATTTCTTTTTATAAGAACAAGAATCTTTACAGAATCTTTTGCAAAAACCATGAATTCCTTTGTATTTAAGATAGCGTTGCCGGTTCTGGTTTTTCAGGATTTGTCGCAGGAAGATTTTATTGCAGTATGGGATGGAAAATATGTATTATTCTGTTTTTTGGCAACCTTTTTGTCAATTCTGCTGTCCATTGGAATTTCCTTTGGGTTAAAAGACCGTTCGATACAGGGAGAATTTGCACAGGCATCCTATCGTTCCAGTGCGGCACTTCTTGGAATTGGCTTTATTCAGAATATTTATGGAACATCCGGTATGGCACCCCTTATGATAATTGGAACAGTGCCCTTATATAACGTTATGGCAGTTTTAATTCTTTCTTTTCTGAAACCAAATCGAGGAAAAATGGATAAAAAATTGATAACAGACACATTAAAGGGGATTGTGACAAATCCGATTATCTTAGGTATCGCTGCAGGCATGGCGTGGTCTTTGCTCAAAATTCCACAGCCCGTTATTATGGAAAAAACAGTAAAATATGTTGCAAATCTGGCAACACCGCTTGGACTGATGGCACTTGGTGCAAGTTTTGATTATAAAAAGGCTTTTTGTGCGGTTAAACCAGCTCTGTGTGCTAGTGGTATGAAATTATTGCTGTTTTGCATGCTGTTTTTGCCGCTTGCAGTGAAAATGGGATTTGCTTATGACAAACTGGTCGCCATTTTGGTGATGCTGGGTTCTCCGACAACGGTAAGCTGCTTCGTGATGGCAAAGAATATGGGACATGAGGGAACCCTTTCTTCCAGTACGGTTATGATAACCACATTTTTCAGTGCCTTTACCTTGACCTTCTGGTTATATATACTACGGGTAATGGGACTTGTGTAAAGAAAGAGGAAAACAAAGAAGATGAAAAAAACGAATTATACAGGCTATCTGATTATAACGGTGATTCTGCTGGTTATGACTATGATAGTGGGTGTAGGTGCGTTCAGCTTTTATATGGGACATTTTACCAAAGAGCAGGATGTTAATCAGTATGATAAGTATTATGTTATGATTGCAGGAGAAGGAACTTCTTCCTTGTGGCAGTCTGTCTACGAAGGAGCCTGTGAGGAGGCACTTGCAGAAAACAGTTATGTAGATTTGTTAGATGGTACTTTTGATAAGAATTATTCCAGAGAAGATTTAATGCGGATTGCCATTGCCTCTGAGGTGGATGGAATTATTGTGGCGGCAGATGAAAGTGATGAAATGACAGCACTGATTGATGAAGCGGCACAGAAGGGCATTCCGGTTGTTACACTGTACAGTGACAATACCCATAGTGCCAGATGCAGTTATGTGGGAATAGGCAGTTATGATTTGGGAAGAGAATATGGAAGACAGGTGCTTGAGATTGTGGGAAATGCCAGAAGTGAAGAAGTGAAAGCACAGGCGGTTAAAGTTATGATTCTGGTTAATTCCAATGCCATGGATTCGGGGCAGAATATTCTATGTTCCGGGATTCAGGATACGATTGAAAAAGAAAAGCAGGCAGATGTGCAGTTTGAAATGTCTTTGGTTTCGATTGAGGATGATAATGCGTTTTCTGTGGAAGAATCTATTCGTGATATTTTTAAGGAAGAGGAACTGCCGGATATCATCATATGTCTGAATGAGCTGAATACTACTTGCGTTTATCAGGCGGTTGTTGATTACAATAAAGTCGGACAGGTGAATATTTTAGGATATTATGATTCAGAAACAATCATGAAAGCAATTGATAGAAATGTTATTTATTCTACGATTTCAATTGACACAGAGCAGATGGGAAAATTCTGTGTACAGGCATTGACAGAATACAATATTTATGGCAATACAAGTCAGTATTTTATGGCAGATATTGAATTGATTAACAAAAAGAATGTTGCTTCGTATATGGAG
>CAYVUF010000211.1:0-4528 GCA_964454605.1 uncultured Bacteroides sp. | reverse complement strand
GAGGAAGACGGATTACCCCACATTTCGGTGTGAGAGTGGCGAGTGCGGATGGAAGCGAAAGCCAGTCTTTTGCATATCCGGTGAAAGACAATATTATATCAGAAGAAACCTCAGAAACAATGCGGTATATGCTGGAGCAGGTGGTAGAAAATGGAGGCGGCAAAAATGGTTATATCGAAGG
Organism: uncultured Bacteroides sp.; assembly: GCA_964454605.1. Taxonomy (GTDB): domain Bacteria; phylum Bacillota; class Clostridia; order Lachnospirales; family Lachnospiraceae; genus UBA3282. Next base: position 4,347 of record CAYVUF010000211.1, on the reverse strand, counting down.
GTACCGCATAGGCGGCAAAACAGCAACCAGTCAGACATTGCCCCGGGGCAGCGGAAAGTACATTGCCTCTTTTCTGGGATTCGCGCCTGCGGATAATCCGCAGATACTTGCCATTGCTATTATCAATCATCCTCAGGGACAATATTATGGAGGACAGATTGCAGCTCCGGTTGTGAAGCAGCTTTTTGAAAATATTCTTCCTTATTTGGAAAAGATGGATTATAATAGTACGAAGAGTTATTGAGAGTATAGAACAAAGGTTAGGTAGAAAAAATGAATGCTACAATTTTAATGTCAGTAATGATATCATTTGTAATCAGTGTTGTATTAGGTCCGGTGATTATTCCGTTTCTGCGGAAATTGAAAGTGGGGCAGACGGTTCGGGATGAAGGTCCCCAGTCACATCTGAAAAAAAATGGTACACCCACAATGGGCGGCATACTGATTTTAATTGGTGTGGTAGTAACATCGATTCTTTATGTAAAAGATTATCCGAAGATTATTCCTATTTTGTTTTTAACCTTAGGTTTCGGTCTGATTGGATTTCTGGATGATTATATCAAAGTCGTGCTGAAACGTTCTATGGGACTTCGGGCATGGCAGAAAATGGCATTACAGATTTTTGTGACAGGAGTATTTGCTTATTACATTACACATTATACGGATGTTTCCCTTGCTATGCGCGTACCGTTTATGGCAGACACCTATCTGGATTTTGGCTGGTTGAATCTTCCGATTTTATTTTTTGTTGTGATTGGAACTGTAAATGGAACGAATTTTACGGATGGACTGGATGGACTGGCAAGCTCCGTTACTGTTCTGGTTGCCACCTTTTTTACAGTGGTTGCCATTGGATTAAATAGTGGAATTGAGCCGATTACCTGTGCGGTAGTGGGTGCACTGCTTGGCTTTTTGTTGTTTAACGTGCATCCGGCAAGCGTGTTTATGGGGGATACCGGTTCTCTTGCACTAGGAGGATTTGTGGCAGCAACAGCCTATATGATGCAGATGCCGCTGTTCCTGGTTATGGTTGGTTTTATTTATGTGATAGAAGTGTTATCTGTTATGATTCAGGTGTCTTACTTTAAAATATCCGGCGGCAAACGTATTTTTAAAATGGCACCGATCCATCATCATTTTGAATTGTGCGGATGGTCAGAAACAAGAGTTGTAGCAGTTTTTTCGATTGTAACAGCATTACTTTGTCTGGTGGCACTTATGGGCATTCTGTAAGCTGACAGGCAGAAAAAGAAAGGCATGGTTTTAAAAATGGAATTACAGGGAAAAAAAGTATTGGTTGTAGGCTCCGGCATCAGTGGTGTGGGTGCAGCAGAAGTGTTAGACAAAGTGGGTGCCTGCCCGATTTTATATGATGAGAATGAAAAACTGGTAAAAGAAGAGGTGGCAGCAAAACTGCCTGCAGATTACCGGGGAGAAGTAGTAGTTGGAACGCTGCCGGAAGAAGTGAAGAAAACAGTAAAGTTAGTGATCTTAAGTCCGGGAGTTCCCACAGATACACCGTTTGTCAACAGCTTTCGGGAAAGAAAGATTGCAATCTGGGGGGAAATTGAACTTGCCTACGTGCTGGGCAAAGGAAAAGTGGCAGCCATTACCGGAACCAATGGAAAAACCACCACAACTTCTTTGGTAGGTGAGATTATGGCAGCTTATTACGACAGTGTTTATGTGGTTGGCAACATTGGAAACCCCTATACGCGAACCGCACTTGAGTCACAGGAAGAAACTGTTACGGTGGCAGAAATCAGCAGCTTTCAGTTGGAAACGATTGCATCCTTCCGACCGGAAGTGTCGGCAATCCTGAATATTACGCCGGACCATCTGAATCGTCATCATACCATGGAAAATTATGTAGCAGCCAAGGAGGCAATTGCCAGAAACCAGACCAAAGAAGATGTCTGTGTCCTGAATTATGAAAATGAATACACCAGAGAATTTGGTAAAAAATGTCCGGCACAGGTGGTCTATTTTTCATCGGCAAGAAAATTAGAGAATGGTTTTTATCTGGAAGGAGAAGAAATCTATCGTGCACAGAACGGTGCTGCAGAGCTGGTTATGAATATTCATGACATGAATCTGGTTGGAATGTGTAATGTGGAAAATGTTATGGCAGCCATTGCAATTTCGCTTGCCATGAAGGTGCCTATGGATGTGATTCTAAAAACCATCAAGGAATTTAAGGCAGTAGAACACAGAATAGAATTTGTGGCAACCAGACGAGGAGTTGATTATTACAATGACTCCAAGGGAACGAATCCAGATGCGGCCATTCAGGGAATTAAGGCGATGAATAAGCCTACGATTCTGATAGGCGGCGGTTACGATAAACAGAGCGAATACGACGAATGGATTGAGGCTTTTGACAACAAGGTAAAATGCTTTGTTTTAATCGGACAGACAAGAGAGAAGATTGCAGCATGTGCAAGAGAACATGGCGTGGAAAATATTATTTTGGCAGATACTTTTGAAGAAGCAATGGATATCTGTGTGCAAAATGCAGTTCCTGGTGATGCGGTGCTATTATCACCAGCATGTGCAAGCTGGGGCATGTTTCCAAATTACGAAGTCAGAGGCAAAATGTTTAAAGAGTATGTAAATAATCTGAAGGAGTCATAAGAGTGGCAGAAAGAGTTTCATCCAGAAGAAAATCAAACAGCGGCAGTCAATATATGGATTATAGTCTGCTGTTCATTGTGTTATTCCTTTTGGGATTTGGATTGGTTATGGTATATTCCACAAGTTCTTATGAAGCAAATCTGGATTTTGGAGATTCAGCATTCTATTTTAAGAAACAGTTGGGTGCAACCATTCTGGGAATTGTGGTTATGCTGATTGTGGCAAACATTCCATATCATTTCTGGGAACGGTTTGCAGTTTTGGGATATGTGGTTTCTGTGGTATTGATTTTGTTGATTATTCCCTTTGGTTATGAGGCGAATGGTGCAAAAAGATGGCTGCGAATTGCTGGTATATCCTTGCAGCCGGCAGAGGTTGCAAAGTTGGGGATGATTTTGTTTTTGGCGAGTATGATATGCTCTATGGGCAGACAGATACGATACCGAAAAGGTTTCTTTACGGTACTTGCAGTTCCGGTTCCGATTGCATTGATGCTTTGGAGAATCACATCTAACATGAGTTCAGCAATTATTGTTATGGGGATTGCCATGCTGATGCTGTTTGTGTCCTGTCCGGATTACAAGAGATTTGTTATCATGGGACTGATGGCATTAGCAGGAGCAGCAGTGATTGTTTTTGCGATTGTGAAGATGTCAGAAAGCGGAACCGATGGCCTTGATTTCAGGGGGGCAAGAATTCTTGCATGGCTTGACCCGGAAGCCTATGCCAGCGGAAAAGGTTTCCAGACCTTGCAGGCACTTTATGCCATTGGCTCCGGCGGCATATTAGGAAAGGGACTGGGAGCAAGTATGCAGAAACTGGGTTTCGTGCCAGAAGCACAGAATGATATGATTTTTTCCATCATTTGTGAAGAGCTGGGATTGTTCGGCGGAATTGCAGTTATATTGATGTTCATCCTGCTTATCTGGCGTTTTATGGTAATTGCCAATAATGCACCGGATTTGTTCGGGGCGCTTCTGGTCGTTGGTGTTTTGGGACATATCGCCATTCAGGTGATTCTGAACATAGCGGTTGTAACCAATACGATTCCAAATACCGGAATTTCCCTTCCGTTTATTAGTTACGGAGGTACGTCAGTATTGTTTTTGATGATTGAAATCGGACTTGTCTTAAGTGTGGCGAAAGGAATCCGATTGAAAGACTTATAAAAAGAGTACATAGCCTAGGAGAATTTCAGCGTACAAGATAATTTTTTCAGAAAAATCCATAGAATAAAGTAGGTCATATATTATCTGCTTTGAGGGTTGGCTATGGATGCGATTCATATATATGGTGGAAAAAGTCTGCAGGGTCAGGCTAAAATACAAGGCTCGAAAAATGCAGTGCTGCCGATTCTGGCAGCTACTCTTTTAATAGAAGGTACTTGTGTGATTGAGAATTGTCCGGATATCAGTGATGTGCGCCATATGATAAGATTGCTTATCAGCATGGGATGCCGGGTTACCAGAACAGGACATAGGGTAGAAGTAGATGCGGGCAGTCTTCTGGATTGCGATATGCCATCCGATTCGGTTGGCGTGATGCGTTCCTCGATTATGTTTTTAGGTGCTCTGCTTGCCAGAATGGGAAGTGTCAGGATGCAGTATCCGGGCGGTTGTGTGATTGGTTCCAGACCCATAGACCTGCATCTGCAGGGACTTCGTAAGATGGGAGTTACCATTGCGGAGAAAGAAGATGGATTTTATGCAGAAA
>CAYVUF010000210.1:0-4531 GCA_964454605.1 uncultured Bacteroides sp. | reverse complement strand
ACTGATAATACAATACAAACAATTACAAATAAAATTGTAAGAAAAATTCTCATGATTACACCTCCTACGTGTCGAACAGACTTAGTTTAACACATGATATCATTCTTTTCAAGTCATTTTCTTGAAATATTTGTTAAATCTGTCGAATATTTTTGAATTTAAACAAGTTCTTTTTCACACATGTCAAGGGCAGAGGCGATCACCGCATCCATATCATAATATTTATACTCTCCCAGTCTTCCACCAAAGATCACATGGTTTTCCTTCTCTGCCAGTTTTTTATATTCTGCATATAAATTTCCATTTTTTTCATCATTGACCGGATAATATGGTTCCTCCCCCGGTTTCCACTCCGAACTGTACTCACGGCTGATTACCGTTTTCGGCTGATCACCAAATTCAAACCATTTATGCTCAATGATCCTGGTCCATGGAGTCTGTGCATCCGTATAATTCACTGCTGCATTTCCCTGAAAATTCGGAATGTCCAAAACTTCATTTTCAAACCTTACCGAACGATATTCCAACGCACCCAGACTATAGTTAAAATATGCATCAATGGCTCCCGTATAGATGACCTTTTCTGCCATCTGATCATAAACTGCTTTATTTTCCAGATAATCCTCATTTAACCGCACTTCAATCCCATCCAACAGATTTTCCACCATTTTCGTATATCCACCCATCGGAATTCCCTGATAAAGCGCATTAAAATAATTGTTGTCAAAGGTTAGCCGCACTGGCAGACGCCGGATGATAAACGCCGGAAGTTCCTTACATGGACGTCCCCACTGCTTCTCCGTATATCCCTTAATCAGCTTTTCGTAAATATCTGTCCCCACCAGACTGATTGCCTGTTCTTCCAGGTTTTTCGGTTCTGCAATCCCCGCTGCTGCTCTCTGTTCTTCAATCTTCGCAGCTGCTTCCTGCGGCGTTACCACACCCCACATTTTATGAAAGGTATACATATTGAAAGGCAGACTATAAAGTTCTCCGTGATAATTTGCTACCGGAGAATTGGTAAATCGATTAAATTCTGCAAATTGTGTGATGTAATTCCATACTTTTCTGTCATTTGTATGAAAAATATGGGCACCGTATTTATGTACATTAATTCCTTCAATTTCTTCTGTATAAACATTTCCTGCAATATGCGGACGTTTATCGATCACGAAAACTTTTTTTCCACGTCTGACCGCCTCCCGGGCAAACACCGCTCCATAAAGTCCGGCACCTACGACCAAATAATCATATTTCATCTATATTCCTCCGAATGTTGATCTTTTCTAATTCTAACATTCGGAGGTAGGCATGTCAAACCTGATTATCTTAGGATATCATTTAATTGTTCTTCAATTCTCAAAAGTTCATTATATTTCGCTACCCGCTCAGTTCTGCATGGCGCACCGGTCTTGATCTGTCCTGCATTGACCGCTACGGAAAGATCTGCAATAAACGTATCTTCCGTTTCTCCGGAACGATGGGAGATTACTGTACGATACCCATTACGCTGTGCCATTTCAATGGTATCCAACGCCTCGCTAACTGTCCCGATCTGGTTTAATTTGATCAAAATCGCATTGGCCGCCTTCTTTTGGATGCCAACCTTTAGTTTTTTGGTATTTGTCACAAATAAGTCATCTCCTACCAGCTGGATCTTCTGTCCCAATACTCTTGTCAGTTCCTCCCAGCCTTCCCAGTCATCTTCGCTCAGTCCATCTTCAATCGAAATGATGGGAAATTCATTTACCAGATCTTCATAATATTCAATCAGCACTTTCGACTTTCTGGAAATCTTTTGTCCTTTCATTTTTGATTCGCCCGGAAATTCATAGAGTTTTGTTTCTTCCTGATATAATTCACTGGCTGCTGCATCCATGGCAAAAAAGACATCTTTTCCAGGACGATATCCTGCCTGACAAATTGCTTCCTGCAGGATTTTAAATACTTCTCCCGCATCCTTAAGATCCGGTGCAAATCCACCCTCATCGCCCACACCTGTACTTAACTTTTGTTTCTTCAAAAGTGTTTTTAAGCTGTGATAAACTTCCGTTCCCATGCGAAGCGCCTCGCAAAAACTTCCAGCCCCTGCAGGTACGATCATAAACTCTTGAAAATCCAGCGCATTTTTTGCATGTTTTCCTCCATTCACAATATTCATCATCGGAATCGGCAGTGTTTTTGGACATGCACCGCCCAAATATTGATATAGCGGAATGCCCAAAGCCTTTGCTGCTGCTCTTGCCACTGCCATGGAAACGCTCAAAATAGCATTGGCCCCAAGACTCGATTTATTTTCCGTTCCATCAGCTTCTAAAAGCATCCTGTCAATCATTCTTTGTTCCAGTCCATTTGCGCCGCAAAGCAGCGGAGCAATTTTTCCATTCACATTTTCAACAGCTTTTTGTACACCCAGTCCAAGATACCGTTCTTCTCCATCCCGCAGTTCTTCTGCCTCATATTTTCCTGTAGACGCACCGGAAGGAACACTTGCCCTGGCACTGTATTTTCCAGCCAATGTCACCTCCGCTTCTACGGTTGGATTTCCTCTGGAATCTAAAATTTCTCTTGCATATATATCTGTAATCGGTAAATATTGATAAAACATAAAAAGAACCTCCTCATACTTTTTCCGTCTTAGTATGAGCAGGTTCTTCTGTTTTCATTCAATCGGAACTATTTCACCAGCAATGACTTTCCTGTCATTTCTTTTGGCTGTTCCATTTCCATCAGCTCTAAGAGTGTTGGAATAATATCCGCGAGGCATCCGCCTTCACGAAGTTTATATGCCGGATCTGCATTTACAAGAATGAACGGTACCGGATTTACTGTATGTGCAGTAAACGGAGCACCTGTTTCATAATCTAATAACTGTTCTGCATTTCCATGATCAGCACAGATAAACATCTGACCATCTACTTCTTTCAACGCTTCTACTGCGCGGCCTACACATTCATCTACAGCTTCTACTGCTTTGATTGCGGCTGCTTCTACACCTGTATGACCTACCATATCAGGGTTTGCGAAGTTAATGATGATCACATCATATTTATCAGATTTGATTGCATCTACCAGCTTGTCACACACTTCATAAGCACTCATTTCCGGCTGCAGGTCGTAAGTTGCAACCTTCGGTGATTTTACAAGGATACGATCTTCGCCTTCATTCGGTTCTTCTACACCGCCATTGAAGAAGAAGGTAACGTGTGCATATTTTTCTGTTTCAGCAATTCTTGCCTGTGTTTTTCCATTTTTTGCAAGATATTCACCAAAAGTATTTTCCAGAGATACTTTGTGGAATGCAACGATCTTGTTCGGAATGGTTACATCATATTCTGTAAAGCATACAAATGTCAGATCGAGTTTTTTATCTCTTGCAAATCCATCGAACTCATCCGCACAAAATGCTCTTGTAAGTTCTCTTGCACGGTCAGGACGGAAATTGAAGAAGATTACACTGTCTCCATCCTGAACAGTTGCAACCGGTTTACCGTCTTTCATACAAACGGTTGGTTTTACGAATTCATCATAAACCTCTTCTGCATAGGAATCAGCAATTGCCTGTACCGGGTCTGATGCCTCTACACCTTCCCCTTTTGTCAGTGCATTGTATGCTAATTCTACACGATCCCAGCGATTATCACGATCCATTGCATAATAGCGACCGGAAACCACGCCAACTTCACCAACACCGATTTCGTTCATTTTGTTTACTAACTCAGTCACGTAATCTTTGCCTGATGCAGGTGGTGTATCACGACCGTCAAGGAAGCAATGAACATAAACTTTTTCAAGTCCTTCCCTTTTTGCAAGTTCTAATAATCCGTAGATGTGTGAATTATGGCTGTGAACGCCTCCGTCAGATACAAGTCCCCACATATGAAGCGCAGAATTGTTCTTTTTGCAGTTTTCAACTGCAGTAAGAAGTGCTTCATTTTTAAAGAAATCTCCATCCTGGATTTCTTTTGTAATTCTGGTGAGTTCCTGGTATACGATACGTCCGGCACCCATGTTTAAATGACCTACTTCAGAATTTCCCATCTGTCCTTCCGGAAGACCTACGGCCATACCGCTGGCATTTCCTTTTACAAATGGATAATCTTTCATCAGACCATCCATCACAGGGGTTTTCGCTTCTGCGACTGCATTAGCATCTGCTTTTTCATTTAAACCATAGCCATCTAAAATCATTAATACGGTTGGTTTTTTACTCATTTTATATACCTATTCTAATATTTTACTTATTTGTAGTTAACGATCTTTCCAAAATCAGCTTTTAATGCTGCGCCGCCTACTAAACCGCCATCGATATCCGGCTGTGAGAAGAGATCTGCTGCAGTTGCTGCATTTACAGATCCGCCGTACTGGATACGAACTGCTTCAGCAGTAGCTTCGTCATACATTTCAGCGATGCATTCGCGGATGCCTTTGCAAACTTCCTGAGCCTGTTCTGTAGTAGCAGTTTTACCTGTTCCGATTGCCCAGATTGGTTCGTAAGCGATTACCATAGATGCAACCTGTTCTGCTGTAA
>CAYVUF010000209.1:0-4591 GCA_964454605.1 uncultured Bacteroides sp. | reverse complement strand
GGCGTATACTGATATACCCTCACTCCGGCTTCTATCAGATTCTGATAACTGGACTGGGTCAGCCAGTATATCATCCTTTTGTCTGGAATGCCTGGTGTTACAATACGCACATCCACACCTCGTTTTGCTGCCAGTTTCAGTGCCGTATTCATTTCATTATCTGTAATCAGATAAGGAGTAAACACATAAACATATTTTCTGGCACCGCCTATCATGTTCAGATAAACATTTTCTCCCACTGTTTCATCATCAAAAGGAGTATCGCCATAAGGCTGGACAAAACCGTCTTTCGCTATATGTTCCTTCTGTTCAAAAATATGCCGGTACGCACAGTAATCCTGATCCGTATCTCTGGACATATTCCACATCTGCAAAAACATGGATGTCAGTCCCCAGACAGCTTCTCCCTCCAGACGGATACCTGCATCCTTCCAATAGCCATGCACTGTCTTGTAATTGATATACTCATCTGCCAGATTGATACCGCCAGTATAACCCACTTTTCCATCAATCACCACTATTTTTCTATGATCCCTGTTGTTTAAGATAATTGTCATAAGCGGTATCAGCTTATTGAAAGCAACACACTGGATTCCCTTTGCTTCCATCATCTGGTCATAGTGCTTCGGTAAAACAAAGACACTTCCCACATCATCATAAATCAAACGTACCTCTACGCCCTGTTTCACTTTTTTCTCCAGAATCTGCAGAATCTCATTCCACATGGTTCCTTCCCCAAGAATAAAAAATTCCAAGAAAATGAAATGCTCTGCTTTCTCCAAGTCTTCCAATATCTGTTTCCAGTATGGCAGTCCATCATCATAATAGACCGTACTCGTATTCTCCCATACCGGAATAAAGGAATATTTCTGCAAATACTTCATCTGATTTGCAACCGCTATGTTCTGCTGCTCAACTTTTCTGAAAACTTCCTGATTCTCCGGCAGCCCCTTTTTCATCAGTTCTTCCGTTACCTGCATCTGGCTGCGCAGTTTCTTGGAAATAATAACATGTCCGAAAGCAAGATACAGAATACCACCAAACAATGGAAACAGCATAATTGGTACAATCCATGCCAGTTTCACTGCCGGGTTCCCTGGTTTCCAGATAAGATAAATGACAACTCCCACACTCAGAAGTTTCAGAACCATCGCAATCTCAACATAGTGATTTCCCCATCGGAAAAGCTCCAGCAGGAAAAAACTTACCTGAATCAAAACAATCACTGCTGTTATAAAAACTCGGTTTAAAATAATGTGTAAAATCTTTTTCATAACTTCATTCCTATCTCTGCTAAATAATATAGCACAAAAAAAAAACGAAATCAAACCTTCAGACACATTCAATGCTTACTCTGCTGCCACCGGTTCTTTCCTTGGTTACCATCACCTGCCTGTCTATTTTCTCCTTCAATTCGGCTACATGAGAAATAATCCCCACAAGACGATTGTTTTCTGCCAGTCCCTGAAGCGTGCTGACTGCCTTTTCCAGAGCTTCTTCGTCTAAGGAACCAAACCCCTCATCCACAAACATGGTATCTAAACAAATACCACCGGCGGCTGCCTGTATTTCATCTGACAATCCGAGCGCCAGAGATAAGGAGGCAAGAAAGGCTTCTCCTCCGGATAATGTTTTTACACTTCTTACCGTTCCGTTATAGTGGTCTGTGACATTTAACTCAAGTCCACTCTGACTCTTCATATTCTGTGCTTCCTTCGCCCGTACCAGTTCGTACTGTCCCCCGGACATCTGCATGAATCTGGTATTGGCACGTTGAATAATCCTTTCAAAATACGTCATCTGTACATAAGTTTCCAGCATCACCTTATCTTTGCCCGGCACCGTTCCGTTCATGGTAGCTGACAGTTCTTTTATCATGCTCCATTTTTCTTCCGTTTCCTGCAGTTTCTTATATTGTTTCCCAATTGCCTGCATCAGCCGGGTATTGGTGGTAATCCGGTGTTGGAGCTGTTGCTGTTTCAGAAGCACTTCCTTTCTTTCCTGTTCCAGAGTCTGCTTCTGTTCTGTTAATGCCGCAAGGTCGAAAGACTCCTGGGTCTGTATCTGTGTCAAAAGCGTTTCCATCTGGTTTCCATATCGCTGAACCTCTTTTTCTCCCTCTCGCCACAGCTTTTCTGTCTGTTCCAGCATCTTTCTGGCTATGTCTGCGTTCTGTTCCGCAGCAGCACATTTTTCTTCCGCTTCCTTCTTATCGGCAAAAGGTAATTCCTTCTCCTTAGATACTTCTTCCTTTATCCGTTGATACTGCTCTTGCTTGCTTTCCAGTTTTCCTTTCACAGCACCTGCTGCCTCACTGGCAAGTCTTGCCTTTTCGCTTCCTGCTTTCCATCTTTTCCTGGCTTCTTCTACTTCTTCTTTCGAAGGCGCACCTTCTGTACATTTTGCTGGAAGGGGATGCTTTATGGCTCCACATACCGGACAAGGCTCGCCTTCTTGCAGATGCTGCGCCAGAACACCTGCCTGTTCATCCAGATAACTGCGCTCCTTAGCATCATAAATCTCCTGATAGGTTCTGCTCTTATCCGCAGCTATCCGGTATTGCTCCTGCCTATGCGCCATCTCGGTTTGCAGCAGACATAGCTCATCTTCCAACTGTTTCTGCTGTTCCAGCTTTTCCAGAACTCCAATGGTTTCCTGATAAAGCTGCAGCACCTGCTTTTCTTCTTTCTCCGCCTTTTGACATGCCTTCTTAGCATCCTCAAATTGCTGTTGCAATTTACTTAACTTCGGCTTTTTCTCCTCATATGCCTTTTGGGCAGTTTCATACTCTGCCCGGATTCTCTCCTGTTCCTGCTTTTTACCAATAATCTCACTGATACCGGACAATTCTGTTTCCAGTTGCTTCTGCCTGTCTTCCAGAATATCCAGCCTGTCTTTCTCCTGCTTCTGCTGTCTGTCAATCGTTTCTTCTATCTCTTCTATGGCAATCACCTGCTGCCTTAATCTAAGCTCCTTGATTTCTTCTGCAAAGGTTTCCGAAGCAAGCAGCCCATCAAGATACTGGGAAATGCTTTTGTGGAAATCTTCATACTCCATCCGTAATTTTCCAGCTTCCGCTTTCAGTTTCTCCTGTAATACCTGATAGGATTTGGTATGGAAAATCTCCCGAAAAATCCGGCTTCTTTCTTCTGTCTTTGCAAAAAGCAGCTTTAAGAAATCTCCCTGCGCTATCATTGCTATCTGGGTAAACTGATTTTTGTCCAGACATAACAGTTCGGTAACTGCTTTCGTTACTTCCCGGCTTTTGGTTACCATATGTCCGTCCGGGTATAACAATTGCGCATCCGCCTTATGGGTCGTGTACCCTTCCCCCTTTTTCAAAGGCCGCAGGTACTCTGGATTTCTGGTAATCTGATATTCCTGCTCCCGGTAAGAAAATGTCATTCTGACAAAAGTGGGTGTTTCCGGTCTGGCATATTTGGAGCGGAACATCTCTGCCCCTCTTGCTTCTCCGCTGGCTTCTCCATATAAGGCAAAAACAATGGCATCAAAAATCGTTGTTTTTCCGGCTCCGGTATCACCTGTAATCAGATACAATCCCTTTTTGCCTAACTTGGTAAAATCAATACTTACTTCTGCAGCATAGGGTCCAAATGCAGACAAAGTTAAATTGATTGGTCGCATACTTCATCCTCCCATACCGTTCTGATAAACTCATCCATTATTTTTTCCTGCTTTTCTGACATGGGTTTATTATTCTGCAACAGAAAAAGTTCTCTGCTTAAGTCTGCCGGACTTTTCTTTTCCATGGCTTCTACCGCTTCTATCTCCTGTTTTCCCCTGGTTCTGCAATTATCATATTCCAGTTTCATCAGATTCGGATAAATAACGCGGAGCTTGCCCATCGCATCAAAAATATCTTCTTCATCCGTTAACGTAATCTGTATATAATCCTGTGTATCCGTATTTTCATAGAAACTGCGGATTGTCAATTCTTCATACGTTCCTTTTAGCTTTCGCATATCATGAAGCGGCTTTAGCGGCAGCTCTCCGATTCGTATTTTTCCCTTTTCTTGCAGTTCAATCAATACTGCTGCCTTCTGATGATTTGCTTCGGAGAAAGAATATTTTAAAGGAGTTCCTGCATAACGTATGGTTTCCCTGCCAACCCACTGGGGACTATGTATATGTCCCAGTGCCACATAATCAAATGGTGCAAAAAGAGCCGCATCTACATTATCTACGCCGCCAACTGTGATTTCTTCGGATTCACAACGACTTGCACCTGTTACAAACTGATGCGCCACCAGTACATTTCTCTCCTCCGTTTCCACCACCGTATGCTCCAGAACCACCCGGAGCGCATCTTGATAGGAATGAATCTCATCCGCCTGCTTTGGAAAAGCGTGTTTCACAAAAACAGGTTTTACAAAGGGAAGCAGATAGAAATGGATTCTTCCATACTTATCCTCTACCGTAATCTTCTCCACTTCTCCCTGATAGCCTGCCCCAAAATAGATTTTACTTTTGGCAAAAAGACGGGCACCGAAGGATAATCTTTCTGCCGAATCATGATTGCCGCTTACCAGAAAGACAGGCACCTCTCTTTCTGCTACCTTTGCTAAAAAAT